>DAIAVG010000538.1 GCA_027445725.1 Acidithiobacillus sp. | reverse complement strand
TCGGGTAAAGGTTGCTGGGGGTCCAGCCAGCCGTGCAATGCCGCTTGATGACGTAAGGCGCCCAAACTTTTGCGCCCCATGAGTCCAGAACGGGCAATCACCCGATCCCGGTCACCCTGGCGCATCCGCACCAGGATCTGGCGAATCGTAAACATCTGAAACCTCCTATTGCTCATGGTCACCTCCCAAAAGCTGGGAGGGTAACCGATCCAAGGGAAGTTCAAGACCCTACTGAAGCACTATGTGGGTGGCGCCATTACGCCGACTCCGGAGTGGCGCCATTATGCCGATCCCAAGGTGGCGCCATTACGCCGACTACGGTTTGGCTCCATATTGCCGATCCGTGACAATCGGTGCGTACGCGCCCAATTTCTTCCCCGGCTACGTTGCCAAACCGTTCCTGGGACTGCCCATATATTCTCCACTGGAGTTGGGCAAAATGGCGGTCCAGTTCTGGCAATACCCCAGGATGCAAAAGACGGTCGAGGTGGCGGGCGGCA
>DAIAVG010000537.1 GCA_027445725.1 Acidithiobacillus sp. | reverse complement strand
GAGATACTCCCGATTCTTGTGACCGAGGGCCGACCAATCCATATTGGCCGTCCCGATTTCACATTCATGACCATTGCAGAGCATTTTTTCGTGGAGAAATGCGTAGTGGGCTGCACCCTGCGAAGGACTGCCGTGGCTGGTGAAGCGATAAGGGGCGTAATGCAGCGTAGCACCGGTTTCCCGGATAGCCCTCGCTTCCTTGGCCACCTGCCAGGGTTTCATGCCGTAGGGCTTGCCCTCAATCATGACACGCACATCAACACCCCGCGCATGGGCCGCTCTCAGCGCGTTCAGGACGGGGCGGTCGGTCAGGTAGTACACCCCCACGCTCACCTCACGGTGCGCGGATCGGATCACCTGAATGATTGGGCCGGGTCCCGCATGGGGCTCAATGTAGAGTGGCATCAGAACCTTCCTCCGCGCGCTACGAGAGCAATGAGCAATCTAGTGTCCGTATCCTCATGTTTCCTGACCTGTAGGGAAGTCATGGGAGCGAGGCG
>DAIAVG010000536.1 GCA_027445725.1 Acidithiobacillus sp. | reverse complement strand
TGAAAAACAGGCTGCCGGTTTTGTTTTATCCGTTAGCCACCGCTCTTTGAAAATCGAAAACTTATTTGTGTATTCGTCCATTTTTAGGCGAATGCAAGCCATCACATACCGACCAATGGCCGGTATTTGTTGGGATAACGTCGCTATAGGCGTCATCCCGTCTATCCTCCCGTGTCGCCAGGGTTATGGCGGCCGCCCTTCCGGTAGGGCGCGTCCTGGTCCAGTAAATGGGCACAGGTCGTACCGGCGGTCGCCGCAGACGATAGCGGGCCATGCCTGGGCGGCATGGGGTGTCTGGCAGGGAGCATCGAGGAGTCCAAAAGGAACCATTCCTGCAAGCCGTGACGGCTGGAAACCGTTGCGCACCTAAGCCAAAGTAGCTCAGTCGGTAGAGCGTCCAGGAGCATATCCGGAAGGTCAGTGGTTCGAGTCCACTCTGCGGCACCTATTCGCACCCACGCAAGCGGACCATATTGCCGACGCGGGGTGCTGATGAACTGT
>DAIAVG010000535.1 GCA_027445725.1 Acidithiobacillus sp. | reverse complement strand
CAACGACACATCCAATACCCTTTGACCTTTCTGATCATCTCGTTGGTGGTTGGTTTAGCTGCTTATCGACGCATCCTCTTCCTGGATCGCCGATGGGATGTACAACGCCAGACCTTTGAGCATGCTCTGACTGCGCAGGCTACCCACGATGCCCTGACCGGTCTGCCTAACCGCGAGGGTCTGCGGCTGGCGTTTGATCAGGCATTAGCCCGCGCTGAACGGCAGGAATGGTTGCTGGCGGTGGGTTTTCTCGACCTCGACGACTTCAAGCCGGTCAACGACACCTACGGGCACGCCGCCGGCGACGACCTGCTCCAGGAAATGGCCCGCCGTCTGCAAGGCGCGCTACGCCGGACGGATACCGTGGCGCGCCTTGGCGGTGATGAGTTTGTGCTGCTGCTGGAAGGACTGCGCGGTATGGATGAACTGGATCAGGTCCTGGCCCGTCTCCAGACCGCGATTGCTCAGCCCTTCAACATCCAGGGGGAGGCGATCAGCATGC
>DAIAVG010000534.1 GCA_027445725.1 Acidithiobacillus sp. | reverse complement strand
CTGGTTGTTCAGACATGCTTCAGTTGCGTGTGTTGTAGGGTTGAATGTGCGTAACGGTGGGCCTGAAGATCGCCCATCTGGAGGCTAGGAGCGGAATCGAACCGCTGTGGGCGGCTTTGCAGGCCGCTGCATGACCACTCTGCCACCTAGCCACCTAAAAAACTTTGACTGCAACTAGCGGGGCACTACTGACAACGATGAAATACCTTGCGCGAGCAGCTTCAACGTGTGTATTCAAATTATTTAATTAAGTCATTGAAATTACTGAATTCCGCAATTATTTCCGTATATTACACGAGCCGCTGACGGATTGCCAAGAAGTCTCTAGCAAGCAGATCTTCTTCACGATCAGGCGCGACTCCGGCACACGCAGCGTCCCCAACCCCATAAGGCATGTACCCCGAAACACGACCCACAACCCGTTACCGCTCGCAAAGCCGCGCATGCGCATCCTACGATTCTACCGAAGCTCGCACACAATGACCCTCTAACAACCACCCATA
>DAIAVG010000533.1 GCA_027445725.1 Acidithiobacillus sp. | reverse complement strand
CGTCGCGGCCTGGAATGCCCCGACGATCACCCCGGTGATCAGCGCAGCGAGCAGCAGCGGCAGAGACAGCATCAAGGTGACTTCCAGGGCGGTGGTGCCGAGGTTCATCACGGTATTGGGGGTCACTCGGGCGCTCTCCGTCAGTGATAGAAGCTCGCGGCGAGCGAGCCCATGACCAATGTCCAGCCGTTCACCAGCACGAACAGCATCAGTTTGAATGGCAGTGAGATCGTCACCGGGGAGACCATCATCATGCCCATCGACATCAGCACGCTCGCCACCACCAGATCGATGATCACGAACGGGATGTACAGCAGGAAGCCGATCAGGAACGCGGTCTTCAGCTCGCTGGTGACGAAGGCCGGCACGAGCACCGACAACGGTACATCGCTCGGTGCGGCATACCCCTTGCCGCCGGCGATGTGGGTGAATACGGCGATGTCACTCTCGCGGGTCTGGTGCAGCATGAATTCCTTCAGCGGCACCTCGGCACGGGTGAGCGCC
>DAIAVG010000532.1 GCA_027445725.1 Acidithiobacillus sp. | reverse complement strand
ACCCGCTCATGCTCTTCCTGCGTCTCCTGACCCGTATAACGCCCGAAGGTGACCGGCTCGCACCCCGGCCCATAGCCGTCCGCCAGAAACTTCTCGAGTTCCCCGTACTGGCTGTTACATAGGGCGTTCATGGGATAGATGACGATGGCGCGGATTCGGCCGGATACAGCGCCCGCGCGGCGCTCCTTCAAGACGGCATCGACGATGGGTACGAAATAAGCCAGTGATTTGCCAGACCCGGTCCCGGTGGTCAGGACGTAGGCCGCCTCGCGCTGGGCAGCGAGCAAGGCCTCTTCTTGGTGACGATGGAGCCGCAGGCTTGTCCCGGCGCCGCCGCGGTCCTTACCCGCGCGGAATATCGCGCCGCACTCCGGGTCTAATACGCCATCCCGCACGAGCTCCTCAACGGTGCGGCCAGCCACGAAGCTCGGGTTCAGCTGGATGAGAGGGGCCGGCCAAAAACGGCCGTCCCGGTAGGTCTCGTCAGCAAAACATTTGATATCA
>DAIAVG010000531.1 GCA_027445725.1 Acidithiobacillus sp. | reverse complement strand
TGACGAGCTACCGGGCTGCTCCACCCCGCGGGAATGTCTTGTGTTGACTGAGTGGGCTGGAGAGCCTGGCGGCGACCTACTCTTCCGCGCCTTAGGACGCAGTACCATCGGCGCTGGGGATTTTCACGGCCGAGTTCGGGATGGGATCGGGTGCAGGCTCCCCGCTATGACCACCAGGCTGTCCAGCCCACCCACGATCTCGCACGATGCGAGAGCGCAGGTGGCAGGTTTTGGTGTTGCAATGTGCGATATGGCTGCATGCGTGTGTTGACTATGCATGGCGGGTGATCTTGAGCTCAATCGGGCGATTAGGACCGGTTAGCTGCGCACGTTACCGTGCTTCCACACCCGGCCTATCAACGTGATGGTCTATCACGGCCCTCAGGGAGACCTCGTTTTGAGGTGGGTTTCCCGCTTAGATGCTTTCAGCGGTTATCCCGTCCGCACATAGCTACCCGGCGGTGCCGCTGGCGCGACAACCGGTACACCAGAGGTGCGTCCATCCC
>DAIAVG010000530.1 GCA_027445725.1 Acidithiobacillus sp. | reverse complement strand
CGCTATTTAATCTGTTGCTGCTGTTTTGGAGCCACCCGCAGCGGATCTTGCCGATGGAACTGCAGAAGGTCCTGGCGTCAGCGGGAACGACGCTCGCCATGGAAGCGTGCAGCGCGGTCCACAAGTTACGCAGTTACCTGCATTATCTGGGCTTCGATGACTGCATCGTCACCCTCCGTGGACGCGGCTATCAGTTCATTCCCCCCAACGTTTCTCTGCAGGACCGCAGGATGGCTGCCCGTTCTACGGGAAGAACCCCTTGGTCACCGACCATCGGTTCTCGGCGTCAGCAACTTGGTCTCGCTTCTTTCTAAGGTAATTAAGGTAATAAGGAGATAGCTTGGTGAATCAGTGGAATCGCAGATCCTTTTTGAAAGCGGTTGGTGTTGGCGGTACCACCCTGATGGTGGCACCACACTTGGTTGGCGTCGCCCGCGCGACTGGTGTCGGGCTGCAGAATCAGTTGCGTCATAAAATTGACCACGTGGTGGTGATCTTTCAGGAGAA
>DAIAVG010000529.1 GCA_027445725.1 Acidithiobacillus sp. | reverse complement strand
GTCAACCTGGCGGGTGGAAAGGTGGCGATAAACAGGCTGGCTGGGCTGGTTACGCAAGGTGTGTCCAATTTAACTAAAGGAGAGTAAAAATGCTTCATATTGAACCCAACGCTGGACCGACACCGATTATTCAGGTCATCGACGCGGCCCGCCGCGAGATCAGCACGGGCGTCTATTATCTGTCCGACCGCCCGATTCTGGCCGCCCTTCGCGCCGCCCATGCGCGGGGCGTGGACGTGCGGGTCATCATCGAGGGCAAGCCCTACGGCATGAAGCCCTGGCGGGTCCAGAAGGAAGAACGGGCGATTGAGGCCACCGGAGCCACCCTCAAGCTGGCTCCCTACCGTTTTGAGTCCCACGGCGATCAGTACGCCTTTCAGCACAGCAAGTACCTTTGCAGCGGCCATGAGTGCGAAATTGGCACCGCGAATTTTGACTGGTCGGCCTTTCATAAGAATAGGGAGTATCTCTATGTCACGAAAAATACTGCCGTGGTGCAGGCGGCCA
>DAIAVG010000528.1 GCA_027445725.1 Acidithiobacillus sp. | reverse complement strand
CTCGACAGTGCTGATCCTCGGAGAGTCCGGAACCGGCAAAGAGGTCGCCGCCCGCGCCATTCACGAACTCAGCCCCCGCCGTAACCGCCCGTTCGTCGCGGTGAACTGCGGGGCGATACCGGCGGAGCTGCTGGAATCGGAATTGTTCGGCCATGAGAAGGGCGCGTTCACCGGCGCCATCGCCACCCGCAAGGGCCGCTTCGAGATCGCCGACGGCGGCACGCTGTTTCTCGACGAGATCGGCGACATGAGTCCGCCCATGCAGGTCAAATTGCTGCGCGTGCTGCAGGAGCGGGTCTTCGAGCGTGTCGGCAATCACGCGCCGATGCGCTGCAACGTGCGGATCGTGGCGGCGACCCACCGCAATCTGGAAGAGGCGATCCGTTGCGACAGATTTCGCGAGGACCTCTTCCACCGCTTGAACGTCTTTCCGATCGAGATGCCCGCGCTGCGTGAGCGGCGCGAGGATCTTCCCGCGTTGGTGCGTGAGTTCATCGCCCGGAACGTTG
>DAIAVG010000527.1 GCA_027445725.1 Acidithiobacillus sp. | reverse complement strand
CCCAACTTGGGTTTAATGGTACAACCCAGCATGGGGCGCCCATACTTGTTCATGATGTCGCGTTCGACCTGAATCCCGTGAGGAGGGCCTCCACAGGTCATCACATAGGCCAGCGGAAAGCGCACATCTTCCAGACGCAGTGCACGCAGCGCCTTGAAACCAAATACGTTACCGACCAGCGAAGTCAACACGTTGACCACCGAACCTTCTTCAAAGAGGTCCAGAGGGTAAGCCACGAAAGCGTAAAAACAGGTGTCATCGCCTGGTACATCTTCAATACGATAGGCCCGCCCCTTGTAGTACTCAAGATCCGTCAACAGATCTGTCCACACCGTGGTCCAGGTTCCAGTGGATGACTCAGCAGCCACCGCAGCGGCAACTTCTTCGCGATCTACACCAGGCTGGGGCGTGATCTTGAAGCAAGCGAGAATATCCGAATCCTTAGGGGTGTACTGCGGGGTCCAATAAGTCTGGCGATATTCCTTGACGCCAGCATTGTATTTTTTCAC
>DAIAVG010000526.1 GCA_027445725.1 Acidithiobacillus sp. | reverse complement strand
CCGATCTGCCAGGGCTCGCGCGCCCCGCCGAATTCGTCGGGCCGGGTCCGCACGACCGGCCCCAGATAGCAAAGCCGCACCGGCGTATCACGGCGCAGATAGTGGGCATCGATACGCGCCGCCTGCGGCGTCATGTCGGCGCGCAAACCCATGAGGCGACCTGTCAACTGATCCGTAAGTTTGTAGGTCTTCAGGTCGAGCTCATGTCCGACGCCCGTGAGCAAGGATTCCAGATACTCCACGAGCGGCGGCATGACAAGATCGTAGCCCCAGCTGTCGAGGAGGTCCAGAAGCCTGCGGCGAACCTGTTCGGCGTGGCGCGCCGCCGGCGGCAATATCTCTTCCACTCCCGCGGGCAAAAGCCAGCGATCGCGCCTCATGCGCGCGCCCCGCGACGGTTTGCCAGGATTGTCATTTTGCATAGGGCCCCTGGTTTTTCAGAAAACGCAGAAATCCGCTGTCGGGACCCATGACGAGGGTCGTCTGCCGGTTGGCGAAGCTGCGCACAT
>DAIAVG010000525.1 GCA_027445725.1 Acidithiobacillus sp. | reverse complement strand
GTTGCGCGCGGGAGCGCGTTCACATCGACGCAGCGATCAACGTAAGCTGTCCACAATGGCCCTCCTTTGGGTCTTATGGAGCGTTGATATTTTAAGAGGATCGTTAGGGAACCTCTGAACTGGTAGTAAAATCGTCGTGATTTGGGGCGAGTTTGTCTCGCAAAATCGATTTGGCGACCAAAATTCTCATTTTTCCTCCCCAGAGACACCAAAGAGCGCATGGTGCCCACGGAAATCACCCGATTTTCGTCTTTGTGACGGATTACGCCCGTAACCAACAGAGCTCCTTACGAACCAGGTAGAGGTTCACCAGGGCAAACAAGGTGGTCAGTTGCGCACCGTTTTTGGCTAAGCCCCGATAGCGGGTCTTGCGGTAGCCAAACTGACACTTCAGGACGCGGAAGGCATGTTCACCCCGCGCACGGATGCTTGCTACACGGCGGTTGAAACGCTGGAGTGCCTGTAGCCCCGTCTTCTGGCCGGGAAAGCGACGTCGAGCCACGGCATCCTG
>DAIAVG010000524.1 GCA_027445725.1 Acidithiobacillus sp. | reverse complement strand
GCTTGGGCTTCGCAGAAATCCTTTCAGCCCAAAGATCCCGAAGACCGCCAAGGTGATGGCTCCGATTTTCGGGGCCAAACGCGCAGCAACGACACCCATGCATCGGTGACCGACCCCGATGCCCGGCTCTACAAGAAGGCACCTGGGGAAGCCTCCCGCTTGGCTTATCTCGGGCATGTGCTCATGGACAATCGCCATGGGTTAATAGCCGGAGAACAGGTGACCACCGCCGACGGTACCGCAGAAGTCGATGCTGCTACCCAACTCATTGACGATTTGGGTGGAACACAGCGCATCACGCTCGGTGCCGACAAGGGCTACGACCGCCACGGCTTCGTCGAGGATCTGCGGGATCGGAATGTGACTCCGCACGTTGCTCGCAAGCGCAAAGGCTCAGCGATCGACGGGCGCACCACCCGCCACGTCGGTTACGCGATGAGCATCCACCTCCGTCGGCAGATCGAGTCTATCTTCAGCTGGATGAAGACTGTGGGCGGAATGCGCAAAACCCG
>DAIAVG010000523.1 GCA_027445725.1 Acidithiobacillus sp. | reverse complement strand
CGGAAGAAGCCTTATACGAATCGGTCTCCATGTGTCGGTTTGTGGGCATCGACTTGGGCCAGGAGCCAGTGCCGGACGAAACGACCATCTTGAAGTTCCGGCATCTGCTCGAGAAGTACCATCTCGGGAAGAAGCTCTTCCGGGAGGTCCACCGGCATCTGGAATCCTGGGGTGTCAAGGTCACTCAGGGCACAATTGTCGATGGCGCGATCATCAATACGCCCTCATCGACAAAGAACAAAGAGGGGAAGCACGACCCCGATATGCATCAAACCAAGAAAGGGAATCAGTGGTACTTCGGCATGAAGGCCCATAGAGGCGTCGATAGCAAAACCCAGGTGATCCATGCGATCGTAGCCACCGCCGCGAATGTTCATGACGCCACGGTCCTGCCGGACCTCCTCCACGGCGAAGAGACTCAAGTGTGGGGCGACTCGGCCTACCAGGGTCAGGAGGTGGTGATCCGAGCGCAGGCGCCGAAGGCCCGCGACCTCACCAACCGCCGCTATCGCTAC
>DAIAVG010000522.1 GCA_027445725.1 Acidithiobacillus sp. | reverse complement strand
TCAGAGGGAGTAGGCGGTTGAGCCGTTGCCGTCCTTCCGTGGAGAGACGGCTGGCCACGTCGCGGCTGTGGGCAAAGCGCCAGAGGCACGTCCACGCGGTTTCCGGGGCGGCAAAGTGCAGGACTTGGAGCAGGTCGCCGAGCGCCGTTTCCATGGCGCCGGTCTGGGCGAGTTGCCAGAGCCGGTTGGCGTTGTCCTCTGCGGGCGAATGCGGTGTGGGCTTCAGCGCCAGCGTGCGCTGGAAGATCGCATGGGTCTGCAGGCGGAGTTCGTCTAGGGTCGCCCGCAGGGTTGCCGCATCCATAAAGCCCATAGCGCAGGTCAGTCGCTGCCATTCCGTTTCGCTTTTTGGTAATTGCTGGGTCTGCTGATCATCGACCATTTGCAGGCAGTGTTCGACGTTACGCAGGAAAAGATAGGCGTGGCGGAGCAGGCCGATATCGTCTGCGGGCAGGAGCTCGGCATGGGCGATGGCCGCGAGGGTGTCTAGGGTGTTGGTGCTGCGCAGGGCAGGC
>DAIAVG010000521.1 GCA_027445725.1 Acidithiobacillus sp. | reverse complement strand
GTCGCGCGCACCAAGAGCCGGCGCGTTCGCATTCGCTGGTGGGCGCCCGTAAAGTCGGGTCCGCTCCGGGTTTCTTAAAAGGCTTTAGGTGCGCTACAGGCCCCGCTCGATAAATAAAAACATTTTCGGACCCGAAAGAAAGCCGCGGGGTGCCAGAATACGGCCACTTCGACTGCCCCATTTTTGACCCATAAGCCTTGATTCTTTGCTTTAAATTTACAATTAGCGCGTGCCGTCTTTATCCTAGAAGGTGCCCTCCCGCCAATAACAGGCCGCTCGCCCTAGTTTTAAGACAGGCCCGACGCCACCCGTTGCCATGCGCCCCCAGAAGCTCTAGGCTTGCCGGGTGGCCCGAGTGGCGAAATCGGTAGACGCAAGGGACTTAAAATCCCTCGAAGGCGACTTCATCCCGGTTCAAGTCCGGGCTCGGGCACCAAGTAAATCAAGGGGTTACAGAACACATTCTCCCGCGAGCCATCCCCTGTTTGATTTTTTGCTCCAAATTTGCTCCACTTA
>DAIAVG010000520.1 GCA_027445725.1 Acidithiobacillus sp. | reverse complement strand
TTCTGGCCTCTGCCGTGCTCGTGCAGGCCAATTTATGGTCCCGCGACAAACGTCTCATGGCTCTGGCTACCGAACTTGGCTGTGCTTACTCGGCGGAGTCATCTGAATAGCCGGCGCCTGTTTTTCCTCACAAAGTTGGAATGGGTTGGATGGTAAAAACGAAGGCACCTAGAAAATCTCTCTAAGTGCCTTATTCTTTTGGCTCCCCGGGACAGGCTCGAACTGCCGACCTAGTGATTAACAGTCGGTCGGATTCCCACAACCTGCAACATCTGATAGCACATAACCGCAATAAAACCAGCATGATGCACAAATCTACGCATTGCCAGTTGTCGCGATTTCTTGCCGCTTTTCGTTGCTTGCTCCCCCAAATTTCCCCCAAGGGTGGAGCGTCATAGATCAGGGTCCGGGTCGTCGAACATCTCCCCACCACCATCTTCTTCTGCACTTTCGGGAGCGGCTTTAGGCAGGATTTGCAGCAGCAGTTTGACATAGGCATCAGGGTTCGACTTTGCA
>DAIAVG010000519.1 GCA_027445725.1 Acidithiobacillus sp. | reverse complement strand
GTGGTGGTGTCAGCGCTGGAATTCACGCGCGTTCGCGGTGACGAGCGGATTTGGGATGCCCGCACAAAGCGTTGGGGACTTCCGCTCTGCGAGCGCGATCGCGACCGCTACAAAACCGATGAGTACTACTATCATCCCCACGCCAACCTCATCTACATTCCGCTGCGCCAATTTACCAAGGCGCACTGGAAAGCGATCCTGCGCCACATCCGTCGGCGGGTGCGGGCGCACTGGCGCGATTGCGGGCGCATCGAGGACACGCGGGAGGTCTGCAAGTATCCGACCAAGCCCGCCGATCTGCTCGGTCCTGGCAAGGAAATCAGTCCGCAGGAGATGTGTTGGTTGGCGGGCGAGCTGCACGGAGCCAAACTGTTCAATCCGCTCGGCGATTTCCGCGCGGCGCGGCGCGAGTGGCAAGAACGCCGCGTCCGCATCGAGCGGGTGACGGTCGGGGTCGGCAAGACCGAACTCCGCGAGGTATTCCAAGTACGCAGCGCGGGATTGCGTCGCGAGCACGT
>DAIAVG010000518.1 GCA_027445725.1 Acidithiobacillus sp. | reverse complement strand
CCACCCGCTACACAGACGAGTTGCAGAGGTCCCTCGCCGGTAGCCAACAGCATGTCCAGCGCCGCCTCCCATCCCGCGCAGCCAGGGTCGCCGTCGAAAATATCGGCCAGGCGCGCGCGAGTAAGCGGCTCGGCGCTGGACAAAAACAATGCCAGGAGCGCTTCACGCATCAGTCGCCAAAGACCTGCGCCGCCGCCACAACGATCTGCCAGCCCACATCTTCATTTCCAACCAGGGCCAATGCCCGCTGCCGGAGCAACTCCAGCACCGCCAACAGGGACACGGCCAGAGCCAGGCGATCCGCCCCAAGCGGCAGAAGCTCATGGAGATACCAGGGACGCGACTCCCGCCGACAAAGCAACAGCACCTCCACCATCCGCTGCCGTAGTCCCATATGCGGGTGCACCAGAGTATGGGCGGGAGCCAGTCTGCGGGGCGGACGCCCCAGCAATGCCCGCCAGGCATTCGTCAGATCGGTGAGAGACACTGGAGGAGGTGCGGGGAACGGATCGGGATGTA
>DAIAVG010000517.1 GCA_027445725.1 Acidithiobacillus sp. | reverse complement strand
CGCTCCGGCTCTTGAGCCATCGCGTGCTCGGCGGCTTGTCGATTGTCACGCGGATGCGAACTTCACCCTCATGCCGACTGGCGATCGGTGCCGTCTAGCAGCCTGTCGGACTGGGGATTTTGAGCGAGGGGATATTCCGAGGCGAAGTTGAGTGTTTCATGCGGATTTGTAGACAGAGTCTAGAAAGACGGTGCCGTTCAGCCCGATCACGCGGGTTGCAGGGCAAACATCCGCTTCAGATTCCAGCTCATCGTCACCAAACTCCACTCGCCTCGAGCATTCTCGAGTCCTCGCAAGCGGAACTGCCGAAATCCCATCACCGATTTGATGATTCCGAAGACAGGCTCGGGCGTCTGCTTGCGCAACGCGTAAAGCTTGCGGCCGGCCGGGGTCTTCAGACGCCACCTCATCTTCTCCATCGCCGTTGCCGAGTCCGCTGGCGGCTTGGGCGCTGGTGCGAAGCGCTGTCGCCAGGTCTTATGATGACGCTCGCGCTTGAGTGCGATCAGCGGCTCAAGCC
>DAIAVG010000516.1 GCA_027445725.1 Acidithiobacillus sp. | reverse complement strand
CGGCGTGGAGGTCTTCGCCGACAGCGCCTATCGCTCGGAGGAATCGGAGCAGTTGCTCCAGGAGCAAGGATATCGCAATCGGATCCACGAAAGGGCGTACCGCAACCGACCGTTGACGAAAGCACAGGAACGGGCCAACACCCGGCGCTCCCGTCACCGTGCCCGGGTTGAGCATGTGTTTGGCGCACTCATCCAGCAGGGAGGCAAGATGTTACGGACCATTGGCAAGGCCCGCGCTGCCGTCAAGATTGGGATGATGAATTTGGTCTATAACATGCGGCGCTTTACCTGTTTGTTAAACCAGGAAACGGCTTGCTAGGAGGTAATCCGTCCAAAATCTGCAAAAAGGGCAAAAAAACATAGAAATCATCAGCTAACTGATGGATAATGCATAAAAGTCGCCGGAAAATGGCGAAGGAAAGGGCGTCCCTCCACTTCAAACGGCGGAGTTTTTGTTATTCGAGGTTCCCATAATTATGCGCTCGATAAGGTTATGCAGCCCATACACCATGCCGAAGATG
>DAIAVG010000515.1 GCA_027445725.1 Acidithiobacillus sp. | reverse complement strand
AAAGGCGCAAACACCATTCGATTACACCTCGCCGCACTCTCTCATTTATTCTCGGTGGCCAAATCAAACTGGGGCATGGCTTCGCTGGACAATCCGGTGTCCAGCGTGCGTAAACCACGCCTTCCGGGTGGACGTGAACGTCGCCTGAATCCGGGGGAGATGGGGGCGATTCTTGGGGCGGTAGATATGAACATGGCCTGTCTGATTGTGTTGGCAGTCGAGACGGCAATGCGTCAAGGCGAGATCGTGGCGCTGCACTGGGACAATGTGCGCCTCAAAGACCGAACGCTGTTTCTTCCTAAGACCAGAAATGGTGACGCCCGTACCGTCCCACTTTCGCCGGCAGCGATAGAGGCATTGAATGCCGTACCACGGCAATCAGCGGGAAAAGGAGGAAAGGCAATGTCTATGTTTGGGATGTCTGGCGCGGGTATAGATAGCGCCTGGGACCGCGCCCGTATCGCTGCAGGTATCCCCAGCGGTTGGGGCGACGATGCGCTCCATTTTCACGATCTTCGTCAT
>DAIAVG010000514.1 GCA_027445725.1 Acidithiobacillus sp. | reverse complement strand
ACGACGAAAACGCCTTCGGTCGTTTCCTTGAGATCCACACCATAGAGTCCGTCCCCAATCAGGTTGGCGGCGCGGACGGCGGTCTGCAGAACGGGCGCGGGTGCTTCGTGGAGGGGAATCGTGCGAAACCCGCCCTGCAGGGCACGCCCGTTGTCCAGGTGACGCACGATCTGCCAATGGTTGGACGACATGAAGTATTGGCAGGCGAACAGGGGTTGCCGGTCCAGCATGCCGATGCGCCAGTCGAACGGCGTATAGCAATAAGGCTGAGCCAGCAGCAGATCCGAGTCAGCGAACAGTTCGGCGGCCACCTTCCTCAAGGGCTCCGGATCGCTGACTTTCCGGACTCCGCGGGAGAAGGACCCGTCCGGCACCTTGAGCACGAAAGGATAGGACAGCCGTTTCTCCAGGCGTCGAAGATCGGTCTTGCGGATAATGACGGTTTCGAGGATAGGCACCTGATGCGCCCGCAGTATCTCCGTCAGATAGACCTTGTTCGTGCAGCGCAAAATGGAATCCGGAT
>DAIAVG010000513.1 GCA_027445725.1 Acidithiobacillus sp. | reverse complement strand
ATCACCGCATGAAACACCTGCCACAATCGCGTGGCATAATCGATGGTCGTTGCATTCCCAATCAACTGGTTGCACACCTCTGAAATGCCGTTGGCCTGGCCACTCGATGAGATAAAGTCAAATCTGGTGTATGGCCTGTCTGTAACATGATGCGTCAGGCGGCGAGTTTCTGTTGAACCGGTTGATCGTCTTGCACCGGTTCACCGTCCTTGAAAGGAATCCCTTTCAATAACAGTTCGATTTTGTCCGCACCGCGTATTTTGCGCCAACTCTTTTCAGCTTCCTCAATCAGCTTGAATGCCAGCCCGAGGAATGTCGCGCGGGATACACAATTACGGGTGCGGGTGGTTCTGTGCCGCACAGTGGCGAACGTCGATTCGATCGGGTTGGTGGTCGCAAATGCTGTCAGTGTTCTGCGGGGAAATCATAAAACGCCAGCAGGTTGTCCCGATCCTTCTCAATCTTTTCCATGGCCTTGGGATACTTGCTCCGGTAGGTTGAGACCAAGGTTGCGAATGCTGTTTG
>DAIAVG010000512.1 GCA_027445725.1 Acidithiobacillus sp. | reverse complement strand
GACGGGCGGCCTCCGCCGCCGACAACCCGCGCTGGGGATCGCTCTGCAATTGCCGGAGGACTTCCGGAATACCGGGGGTGTTTGTCGGGTCTGGATGGATGGTCATAAGGACCGCCTCCTGGTCGGATCTGGGATTGGCGCCATTTTCCGGGCAGCCGTTGTGCCATAAGTATTAAATAATACGGCATGCCTGTCCTTAACTATCTTGCGACGTCTCACGTGGTCGAGCCGCATCAAACGTATCATGGCGCGACCGTCACCGGCATACCGAGTTTCTGGCGTGCCTTTGCGCACATAAACCCACACAAACGGCTTTGGCGCGCCTACTCAGAATATATAACGTGCGCGTCGCGTTTATTGATACGCCCCAACTGCTTTGAATGGTAAGCAGACTGTAGAGGAAATCCAGGCTGCTCCACAGTGGGGGCGCCCGTCGGGGTCGTAATCCCCGACCGATGGGGGACGGGTGTCCCAAAGAAAAGCGGAGAACGTCATCCATGATGGTAAATATTCAGGAAATACAGTG
>DAIAVG010000511.1 GCA_027445725.1 Acidithiobacillus sp. | reverse complement strand
GGGCGGGCTGCTCTCCTGGGCGGCGCGGAATTACGGGATCCACGGAGTGGGCGTGACCCTCAGCGAGGAGCAATTCACCTATGCCCGGGAGCGCATGGAACGGGAAGGGATCGCCGACCAGGTGGAGATCCGCCTCCAGGACTACCGCGACATTCCCGAGGAAGGGGTCTTCGACAAGGTCAGCTCCGTGGGCATGTTCGAGCATGTGGGGCGGGCCAAGCTCGGCGGCTACTTCGGTGCCATCCGCCGGGTGCTCAAGGAAGGCGGCTGGGCCATGAACCACGGTATCACCGCCGCGCAACAGGACGACCAGAACGGCCATCATCAGGGCGGCGATTTCATCGACAAATAAGTCTTTACCGACGGCGAGATCCCCCACCTCTGGCGGGTGGTCCACGAAATGGCCGGCCAGCACCTGGAAGTCCTGGACGTGGAGAACCTCCGCCCCCACTACGCCCAGACCCTCATCCACTGGGTCCGGCGCCTGGAGGAGTGCAAAGAGGAGACCATCGGCATGGTCGGCGAGAAA
>DAIAVG010000510.1 GCA_027445725.1 Acidithiobacillus sp. | reverse complement strand
CAGATTACAGTTGTAATCCACCAGATTACTATCGGGAGCCGCGTTCATGGCCTTAAGCCTCAAAGAGATGCGCCGCCGGGGATACTCTGCCGACGATATCCACCTCGCCAAAGTCCAACAGGAGGCTCAAAAACGGGCTGGGGCGCCGTTCCGGTCTCTGGCCCAGATACTGGCCGGCAGGTCTACCAGGAGCGGCCCTGGCAACCCTGTTGCCGTCGTGGTCGACCTTACCACCCGCCAGCTTCGACGGCATGGAGCCTACGGGCAAGCCGCCCTGCTGGCCGACCAGGCCGCACTTAGTGAGACGGACCCGAAGAAGGCCGAGCGTGCTAGGTTTTACGCCGCAGGGCTTGCCTCCCTGGGCCGCGCAAAGCAGTTGGAATTTGATTTTTTCGGAGGCGGCAACGTGAGCTTGGGACACCAATACATCGACGCCGTGCAAGCACGCCTGATGGAGACTAAAGCCACCCCCGCAGAGCGTGACGCCGCCCTTGCAACCCTTTTACTCATTACCCGGCATCTCGGTTGGC
>DAIAVG010000509.1 GCA_027445725.1 Acidithiobacillus sp. | reverse complement strand
AATCCGCCGGACACACACAGTCTGGCCGTGGGTGATATCGCCCGTTTCCAGGGGGTTTCGGAGACCTACCTTGCCAAGGTCTTCACCAAATGCGCATTCCGGCCATTGCTGCCACCCATTCCGCTGTCAAAGCTGCCACCCAGTCCGGCCATTGCTGCCACCCCATCGGAGCGGAGCGACGCGGGGTTGGGTTTAAGTGTGGGTTTAGGTGTTTTCGGTCTCCTTTGGTCTCTTCAGTTTACGCATGGAATCGCCTGTCAGTGCCAGGCGGTAGGCATGGTGCACGAGGCGATCTAGGATAGCATCCGCAAGCGTGGGATCGTTAATCCACTCATGCCAGTGGTCAACGCCAAATTGGCTTGTCACGATAGTCGAGCGACGCTCATAACGATCTTCCAGGATCTCCAGGAGATCGCGGCGTTGCTCGTCACCCATGACCGCCAGACCGAAATCGTCTAACACCACAAGGTCGGTGCGTGCAAGCCCCGCAAGCACCTTGCGATAGCGGCCATCGCCCCGCGCTGTCGTGA
>DAIAVG010000508.1 GCA_027445725.1 Acidithiobacillus sp. | reverse complement strand
ATGCAGAGATGGGTAAGGCAATAGCGCGATCCGACCGTCAGGAGCGGCTCCTGGCGGTGGGGTTTCTCGATCTGGACGCCTTCAAGCCGATCAATGACATATACGGCCATGATGCCGGAGACGACCTGCTGAAAGAAATGGCCCGCCGCCTGCAGGACGCGATGCGGCGGATGGATACGATCGCCCGCCTAGGGGGTGATGAGTTTGTACTGCTGCTGGAAGGCCTGCGCAGCATGGATGCACTGGAGCAAGTCCTGGCCCGCCTCCAGGCCGCGATTACGCAGCCTTTGCACATCAAGGGGGAAATCGTCCGTATTCAGGCGAGTATGGGACTGACCATCTATCCCTTCGACGACGGAGACGCCGACCTGCTCCTGCGCCACGCGGATCAGGCTATGTACGCCGCCAAAGCACGTCCTGGTCGAGAGGACGGAAGCTGGGTGCAGATCTATCATCCGGACATTGGCAACGTCAGCATGGGCGATGAGATATTGCGCCGGGATTTCCTGCGGTCCTTGGCCAGCGGAGCGG
>DAIAVG010000507.1 GCA_027445725.1 Acidithiobacillus sp. | reverse complement strand
ATCGTCGATCCCGAGCAGATCGAGGACATCGTCAACACCATCAACGAGATGGGTATCCCGGTGTACGAAAAGGCACCGGATACCGAATCACTGCTCGCCGGCGAGCCCTCCGCACCGGCCGACGAGGAAGCGATCGAGGAGGCTGCGGCCGTGCTCGCGGCACTCGATGCCGAGCTCGGCCGCACCACCGATCCGGTGCGCATGTACATGCGCGAGATGGGCACCGTTGAGCTGCTCACCCGTGAGGGGGAGATCCGCATCGCCCGGCGCATCGAGGAGGGCCTGGAGGCGGTGCGCCGCCAGCTTGCCCTGTTCCCCTCGACCTACGAGTGCCTGTTGCAGGCGTACGAGCCGGTGAAGACCGGCCAGACGCGCCTGGTGGATGTCATTGTCGGGTTCGTGGATCCCAATGCCCCGGATGTCATCGCTCAGCCGCAGAATCCGACCAAGATAGAGGTGGCCGCGCAGGAGGAATCGGACGAGGAGGACTCGGACGAGGAGGCGGGCGAGGAGGGAGAGGAAGAGGCGGTCG
>DAIAVG010000506.1 GCA_027445725.1 Acidithiobacillus sp. | reverse complement strand
CCATCCCTGGTAGGACCAGGGATGGTGGAGGGGAGGCTCGTGGCTCCATCGCTCCCACCAGGCGTTCACCTCTCCCGCGGGCATGGGGTGCGCGATCGCATATCCCTGGAGATGTCCTCCGGGCCCGGTCATGGTGACCATGTCGTACACCAGGGGGGTCTCGACCCCTTCGAGGACATAGTCGATTCCGAGGGCCGAGGCGAGGTCGATCAGGGAAAAGACAAACTCAAGATGGTCGATGTTTCTGTCCAGGGTCCGGACGAAGCCCTGATCGATCTTGATCTCATCGATGGGCAGGGACTTGAGGCGCCGGATGGAGGAGTCTCCCGTTCCGATGTCGTCGAGGGAGATCCGGTAGCCGGCTTCCTTCAAGGCCGTGACGCTTTTTCGTGCGGCGGCCTCGTCGAGGAATCCCGCCTCGACGATCTCGAGGGTGATCTCCACCGGCCGGCCCGTGCAGTCGGCGGTGACGCCGCTGGGGCTGTGGGACTCCAGCCTCTCGAGAAAGCTTCGGCTGGAAAAGGCTTCGGCAG
>DAIAVG010000505.1 GCA_027445725.1 Acidithiobacillus sp. | reverse complement strand
CGGCGAGCGTTGGGGTCAGGGATTACTAAAAGCACTGGATGATCTGCCGCGCTTTGCTTGGGAGACTTCCGGCACTCCACCGGCCTAAGCGCCTGAAATGCGGGCGAACATGGAGAACTGTCCTATGCACCAAACATGAATCACGCGCACCATCATGGTGCAACCGTGCTTCCCTGCTCAAGTCCGGTTTGATACGTTGGCCGCAAATTCAGGACACTGCTCAGAATAGCGTTGTCACCGGGATCGGGAAAAATCGGAAACCACCCGGCCAGTAGTTGGCGCAAGTATTGCCTAACCCTTCCAATGACTATAGCGCGGTCTGATCCAGCATACGGACGAAGACGTCGCCTCACTGCCATATCGGGAGCGTGCTGCACGCGAAGAGGAGAAAAGGCTTATGGATTGGCTGAGCAAGCATTATCAGCGGCAGAATGCCTATGATGAATTGGTGGATGAAGGCGGTATTCCACGTCCGGCCGCAGCTCCGCTGTTTGACTACCTCAGCACCCTGGACAGCAACGAACTGCTCGCCTGC
>DAIAVG010000504.1 GCA_027445725.1 Acidithiobacillus sp. | reverse complement strand
AAAGAATTGCTAAACTTCTTTATCTCAAAGGCCCCGCATGTTCTTCAAACAACGGATGGATACGGATGGCACGCTCTCCTACCTCTATGGATGCGGCAGTCGCGGCTTGGCAGTGGCCGTGGATGTCGTGGCGGGCGACGAGGACTGGTTCGTGGCCGAGGCCCAGAAGAGTGCGGTACATATCGCCTATGTGATCGATACCCATATCCATGCCGATCATCTTTCCGGGGGGCGGACGCTGGCGGCACGGATTGGCAGTCCCTACTGCCTCCACGAAAGCGACCAGGGCGCGGTGGGCTTTCCGATACATGGGCTGCGGGACGGGGATAAGCTCACGACCGGCAACGTCGTCACGCAGGTCATCCATACGCCGGGACACACCTTGGACAGCATCTGCCTGCTGGTCGCCGATCTGCGACGCGGCGACGATCCCTGGTTTGCGTTGACCGGGGACACGATCTTCGTGGGCGGGGTCGGACGCCCGGATCTGGGTGGCACGCCGGGGCACATGGCCGCACTCCTCTACGATAGTCTCC
>DAIAVG010000503.1 GCA_027445725.1 Acidithiobacillus sp. | reverse complement strand
TTTCGCCAGAGATCTCCCGGGTTTTCCCGGAGTATCGGTACCGGTCGGCTGCCTCTTTCCCCCGGGTTTTTCGGACCCACTCCTCGAAGTCCGGGAAAAAGCCAGGAGGATACCCGGTCGAGAATTTTTCCCGGAGATCCTTGATCTTGTCCTGGAGCGCGGCCCGGTCTCCGGTGTGAATGTCAACCAAAAAGTAGACCACTATGGGAATGAAAGTCGAGACCCCAAAGAAGCCGAAAATCACCACGGAATCCGCCATTGTCACTGTTTGTGTCGATCTGTCCAAGAGCACGTTCCATGTCGTGGGGCTCGATGCTGGAGGAAACAAGATCCTCCGCAAAATTCAATCGGGAAGGCTTCAGGGATTGGCTGGCCCGCCCGGTGCGGACCCGCATGCCGGGTGGTGTGGCAGGGGTGCGGCTCAATCGCCTCCTATGCCGATTTCGATGTTCCCCATGGAGATCGCGCAGTCGCCGGGGACGGAGGCCCAGGACTTCCGGAGGGAACCCCAAGAGTTCCCGGAGGAAGGCCGGAAGGC
>DAIAVG010000502.1:310-539 GCA_027445725.1 Acidithiobacillus sp. | reverse complement strand
AGACGGCAATGGTCGCGTCGCCCGACTGATGTCGCATGCAACGTTGCTGGACGTACTCGACACAGGCGCGATCTGGTCTATCGCGCGTGGCTTGGCACGCAACGTTGCTGCATACAAGAGCCATCTGGCCGCTTGCGACATGGCCCGTCGAAACGATCTTGACGGTCGCGGCAATCTGAGCGAGGAAGCTTTGGCGGGATTCACGCGGTTCTTCCTGTCTACGTGCCTC
>DAIAVG010000502.1:0-300 GCA_027445725.1 Acidithiobacillus sp. | reverse complement strand
CGCAACCGTATCCTCCTGTGGACAGAAGAGGAAATCCGTCTCCATCGTCTACCTCCGAAGTCCGGTGCCATCCTCGAAGCCGTGCTCTACCGCGGCGAGCTGCCGCGCGGTGATGCCGCCGACATTGTTGGCACCGGAGACCGTCAGGCGCGGCGCGTCGTGTCGGCGCTGATCGAGAGAGGAGTGGTGACTTCCGTGAGCAGTCGCGCGCCACTGCGGCTTGCTTTCCCGGCGGCGCTGGCATCACGCTGGATGCCCGGTCTGTTTCCGGATCAGCGTGGTTAAGGTAGCGATGCTGTA
>DAIAVG010000501.1 GCA_027445725.1 Acidithiobacillus sp. | reverse complement strand
CTACGTCCCCCACTGCCTGCGGCATCGGCTCCCCCTTTATTTTTTATTCAACAGCGGAAAAGGCATCGAGAAATGGCCCAGAGTCGGTTTTTGATGCCTTGAGGTAGATTTCCCTGACCAGAGCCCTTTGCGTGCGCTGTAGGGCAAATTTGAGGCCTTTACGATGGCCTCTGCGCGAGGGCGTCATGCTGCACCGTTTGACGGGGGGGTAGATCTGCCTTATGTTTTGTCACTGTGACGATTGCGGAGGAGGTTTCATGGCAACGACCAGTGCGGAACGGATGCGGTGGAAGCGGGCGCGGGATCGCGGCATGGTCTGGGGCGAGGGGGATGAATCCCAGCTCAGTGATACCGCCCTGATCGAACAACTGGCGATCGCCTGCCAGAAAGCCCGCGAGGGGCAGGGCAACGCCATTGCCCTGGGACTGCTCCGGGAAATTGCCGCGCGGATCGGCCTGTCTGGGTCGTCACTTATATGGATGCCTCCATGTGTGCAAGATGATTTTGATGTCTGGCATGTTGAGGTCGGGTTGCTGTCTTA
>DAIAVG010000500.1 GCA_027445725.1 Acidithiobacillus sp. | reverse complement strand
GGCCCGCTCATCACCTGGGCGATCGAAACCGCCATGCGCCGCGGGGAGATTGCGGCCATGCGCTGGGACCACCTGGACCGGAAGGCACGGGTGCTCCTGATCCCGGAAACGAAGACCGGGACGCCCCGGCGGGTGCCGCTCTCTACGGCCGCGCTGGGAGTCCTTGACGGGCTCCCCCGGCGCATCGATGGCCGGGTGTGGGGCATGCGCCCGGACTCGATCTCGCAGGCCTTCGAGCGGGTCTGCAAGGCGGCCGGCATCGAGGGACTGACCTTCCACGACTTGCGGCACGAGGCGACCTCACGGCTCTTTGAGAAGGGCTTGGGGCTGATGGAAGTGGCCTCGATCACCGGGCATAAGACCATGCAGATGCTGAAGCGGTATACTCACTTGAGGGCCGAGGATTTGGTGGGGCGGCTCGGTTAAGGACGGCGGGCGAAAAGATGGGCTATAGTGGGCCCATAAGAATATTGAGCGCTTCCGCAAGGCGCCAAATGGGGAGACATGGCTCGGAAACGCAGGGACCCGAACGAAACGACCG
>DAIAVG010000499.1 GCA_027445725.1 Acidithiobacillus sp. | reverse complement strand
CCAGGCCGATGTGCGCTACATGTACTCGCGCGCGGTGCGAGCGAGCGCACGTGTCGACCCGTCGCTGCTCGTCACCCAGGGGGCGCTGTGGGCGGCGGAGACCGTCCGCAATTACGGGCCCCAGGCCTCCGAGCACTTCAGCTTCGAGGGCCTGTGCGCGTGGATCGGTGCGCACGCAGACGACCTGTTCCAGGGCGGATCGTACTCGCCGGTCGGGCTCGGCTCGCTCGTCGAAGAGGCGATGCGCATGCGCCCCGACCGGATCATCGTCGGCGAGGTGCGCAAGGCCGAGGCGCTCGACCTGCTCGAGGCGTTCAACTCGGGCACGCCCGGGTTCACCTCGGTGCACGCCAACGGCCCCTACGACGCGATCGAGAAGCTGAAGCTCCTGGCGCTCAAGCACGCGAGCCACCCACAGCCCATCTACGTCGCAAGCCTGATCGCGAGCGCGGTCGACCTCGTCGTCTACCTCTCGGCGCCAGAGATGGGCCAGCACCGGGTGAGCGCGATCATGGAGGTGGACCGCAACGTGCTGAGCGACG
>DAIAVG010000498.1 GCA_027445725.1 Acidithiobacillus sp. | reverse complement strand
CTGGCCCACCATGTCACGTTCGAGGACTTCGGGGAAAACCTGACCCGTGCCCGCGACGGTGTCATCCGCAGCCGCCTGCTCGCCCATGTCGATCAGACCTACCCCGGCTGGGACCGGATGATTCTCGACACCGATCGTGTTGCCGCGGCCATCGCCTGGCTGCAGGCGCATCGGGGCAGTGCGTTCCCGCATTTCATCTTCATCTGGATCCCCGACGATCACACCGCCGGACTCAGTCCGTGCTACTACACTCCGGACTACTACGTGGCCGACAACGATTACGCCACAGCGCAGTTTCTCCATTACCTGTCCGGCACGCCGCAATGGCGCCATATGGTGGTCTTTCTCGACGAGGACGATGCGCAAAGCGGTGCCGATCACATCAATGCGCACCGCACGCTCGGGCTGGCCATGGGCCCGTGGGTCAAGTCCGGCGATCTGGACACCCAGCCCCTGTCACAGGTGAACATCGTGCGCACGATCGAAGCGATCCTGCACCTGCCGGCCATGTCCCAGTGGGATGCCGGTGCGCAGGTCATCTC
>DAIAVG010000497.1 GCA_027445725.1 Acidithiobacillus sp. | reverse complement strand
GTATTCGTAAAAGAAGGTGACGCCGGTCGTCGTAACGCGGGCCAATAAACCGCCGTGCCCTGTAGCGCCATCGCTCACCCATGCCACTTTTCCGGCTTGGGCTGATCTCTGTTTTTTGCGTAACACTGGAATGGTGATCCCGGCCATGATGCCCTCCTCTCGTGTAGGCTTCGTGTAGGCTTTTCGCCCCCGTGTAGGCTCCGTGTAGGCTTTTATCTAAAAAGTCATAGCGTACCTTCTCGCGCTTCATAGTACGCTAAATTACAGGGTTTTCAATGGATAGCGGGGGATCGTCCGTACTTCTTCGGATGATGCGGAACCACAAAAAACGCTGTTTTCCCTGCTTTTGGAGCAGGATGTCGTAGGTTCGAATCCTATCGCCCCGACCAATTAAAACAAAGGCTTGAGCATTGCCGCTTAAGTCTATTTTTTTGCCATTTTCCCTATACAGTTACGCTCACATTTACGCTTGGCATTTTGTTTAGGGCAGATACAGCCGATTCCGTATACCGCCAATTTAAGCCCATCAGTGCATCTTCCTTC
>DAIAVG010000496.1 GCA_027445725.1 Acidithiobacillus sp. | reverse complement strand
TCCACTTGCTCCAACTTCTCACACCGTCCTATACCCTCTTATACCGCCGTAAGTAGCCGATTATAAATGATATTATTCGCTAAACCATTATATAGAAATGGGTATTTTCCTGAATGGGGTTCAGGTGGTCGGAGGTTCAAATCCTCTCGCCCCGACCAATAAAAACAATGACTTACGAAGTATCCCACCCTACCGCTCCCCGAGTTTGCTGTAACGACGCTGTAATGCGACCCCTGTGGTGTGCTAATGTCACCCCGAATAACGCACGCAAGAGGGGTGGCTATGGCATCGTTCATTCCGCGTAAGGGGCCAGGGGGTAAGCGGGTCTGGCAGGCGCATGTTCGGCGCCGGGGGTATCCAACCCAGGTCCGCACCTTCGACACCAAGGCCGAGGCTGAGGCATGGGCGGCCACAATCGAATCTGAGATCGCCCGAGGAGTGTTTGTGTGTCGCGCCGAAGCGGAGGGCACGACCCTGACCGAGGCCCTCAACCGCTACGTCATCGAGGTTTCTGCGGCCAAGAAGACTGCAAACCGTGAGATT
>DAIAVG010000495.1 GCA_027445725.1 Acidithiobacillus sp. | reverse complement strand
CAGCCCCTGGCGCTTTGGGATGAATTGCGCGGACAACGCCAGCGGGGCAAGGCACTGCACGTACGGGGGCTGCTGGCGGAGATTTTTCAGGCCATCGCCAGGGACTATCTGCGCGCCTTGCGCCTCATCAACGCCGAAATCGCCGCCACCGAAAAAATACTGCGCGACTCCCAGAATAACAACGAGTTTTTTCGGCTCCTCGCCCTTAACAAAAGCCTCATCCTTTTTTCTTCGGCACTCAAAGGCGACATCTCGGTGGCCCAGCAAACCCTGCGGCTGCCGCTGCTGAAACAGGACGAGGGCGATCTGGAAGATATCGCCGATGCCCTGATCGATCTGCAGCAGGCGCGGGACATGACCGAAATTTACGCCTCCACCATTACCAATATGATGGATGCCTATGTCGGCGTGCTGCAGAACAACATCAGCAACACCCTGAAAATCATCACAGCCTGGACCGTGGTCGTGGCCGCACCCGCGACGGTGGCGAGCATTTACGGAATGAACGTGCCCCTGCCCCTGCAGCACTGGGCCTATGCGTGGC
>DAIAVG010000494.1 GCA_027445725.1 Acidithiobacillus sp. | reverse complement strand
CCGCCGTGGGCGCTATAGACCCAGGCGGTACGCAGGATGAGTGCGGTATCACCGAGAATGGCCTGTACCTGCCGCTCACCGTCGGCCTTGCTGGCACCATAAACGCCAAGGGGCGCCAGGGGCGCCTCCGGCGGGTACGGCGTGGCCTGGGCACCATCAAAGACAAAATCGGTAGAAAGGTGGATCAGGCGGGCGCCGCAGGCCTGGGCGGCCAGGGCGCAGTGGGCCGCCCCATCGCGGTTCACGGCATAAGCGCGTGCGGATTCCGACTCGGCGCGGTCCACGGCGGTGTAAGCGGCGGCATTGATGATGGCGTCAGGTCGGAAGGATTCCGCCATCCCGAGAACCTGGGCGGCATCCAGAATGTCGAGATCCGGGCGTCCCAGCGCGCGCAGTTCCACCGACGCAGGTCGGCTGCGTTGCAGTTCCCAGCCAACCTGACCCTGAGCGCCGAGCAGCAGTACACGATACATGTCAGTTTCTCCGGGCTTGCATCGCCCACTCAGTCTGCGCGCCCGACAGGGGCGTAGAGGTATTCATAAAAG
>DAIAVG010000493.1 GCA_027445725.1 Acidithiobacillus sp. | reverse complement strand
CTCCTTGCGTACCAGCGCAAAGAGGCGCTGCCGATTTATGCGGACCTCCGCAGGGCCTGTTCATGCTCTTCGATCAGCTGGATAAAAGCGTCTTCCATACTCGGCTCGGGCTGCGTGGCGCTGATGCAGCGTTGGCGGATCTCCGCCGGACTGCCTTGGGCCAGCACCTCGCCCTGGGACATGAGGACCAGACGATCGCAGTATTCGGCCTCGTCCATGAAATGGGTGGTGATGAGAATGGTGACGCCGGACTCGGCGAATTGATGGATCTGCTGCCAGAAGGCACGGCGCGTCAGGGGGTCGACCCCCGAGGTCGGCTCGTCCAGAAAAAGTATCGCCGGTTCGTGCAGCAGGGCGCAGGACAAGGCCAGGCGCTGCTTGATCCCCAGGGGCAGGGCACTGACATTGTCGCCGGTATAGTCGTGCAGTGCGAAGGTCTGCAGGGCCCAGTCCAGACGGGTACGCCGGCGGGCACCGCGCAGACCATAGGCGCTGGCAAAAAACTGTAGGTTCTGCAGGGTGCTCAGATCATCATACAAGGCGAA
>DAIAVG010000492.1 GCA_027445725.1 Acidithiobacillus sp. | reverse complement strand
TTTTTATTGGTGCCGGGAGAGGGGGTCGAACCCACACGGTATCTCTACCACCGGATTTTGAGTCCGGCGCGTCTGCCAGTTCCGCCATCCCGGCGCGCGCGCAGTATAGCGGGTTTGCCGACGAGACAACAGTAGTCGCCTTTCCCGTATAATCCCGGCGCCATGACGACCGACGCCTTTGACTACGACCTGCCCCCCGAATTGATCGCCCAGACCCCGGTCTCGCCGCGCAGCGCGAGCCGCCTCATGGTCGTCGGCGCCGAGGATGGAGGTTTGGAGGACCGGCGATTCGCGGATCTGGACGAATATCTGCGGGCGGGCGATCTGCTGGTCTTCAACGATACTCGCGTGGTGCCGGCGCGATTTTACGGGCAGCGCGCCACGGGCGGGCGTGTGGAGCTCTTGTTGGAGCGCTTTCTGGATGATGGCGGGCGGGCGCATGTGGCGCTGCGCGCGAGCAAATCGCCGCGCGCGGGGGAGGTGCTCGTGCTCGAGGGCGGGCTGCGTGCCACGGTTCTGGGGCGGGCCGGCGAATTCACCGAAGTC
>DAIAVG010000491.1 GCA_027445725.1 Acidithiobacillus sp. | reverse complement strand
TAACCGGCAATAACATCGCCAACGTCAACACGCCCGGCTATAGTCAGGAAAACATAGTGCAGTCTACCACTACGCCCACTTTCATGGGGGGGCAGTACTATGGCAACGGCACCCAGATCACGACGGTGCAGCGGAGTTACAGTAGTTTTCTGCAAGGGCAGGTGTGGTCGGCGACCGCCAGCGCGAGTGGCCAGGCCATGCTTTCCAGTTCGCTGCAGCAGGTCCTCGGGGTGCTCAATAACGGCGGCGTCAGTTCACAGGTCAGCCAGTTTTTTTCCGGGGTAGCGCAGGTGGCTGCCAGTCCCAGCGATATGCCCGCGCGCCAGAGTATGCTCAGCAACGCCCAGAACCTCAGTCAGACCTTTCAGTCCGTCGGCCAGCAATTAAGCAGCATCGGTGCTGGCGTCAACCAGCAAATCGGTCAGTCGGTCACCCAGATCAATGGTCTCAGCCAGCAGATCGCCCAATTGAATACGCAGATCTCCACCTTGCAGGGCGCGGGTAATGGTGCCGTCAACGACCTCCTCGACCAGCGCGACCAGCTCCTCACCCA
>DAIAVG010000490.1 GCA_027445725.1 Acidithiobacillus sp. | reverse complement strand
GTATGAAATATCAAACCAACCCGGCCGCTCGTTTAGCGGTGGGTTATCAGTGGCACCTGACCCGCCATGCGACTTTCAAGGAAAACGTAACCGCCCTGCTATCCACAGCCAACAACAATACTTATGAGTCGGTTACCAGCCTGCAATCCCAGTTGTATGGTCCATTAGCCTTGCAGCTATCTTATACCGCCACCTACAACGAATTCCCCGTGATCAGTTATTATAAAAAGTTTAACACCATTACGGCAGCGGATTTGAAATTCCATTTTTAGCCACTCGGGGCTATGCAATACAAAATCGCGCAAGGTGATTCGGGAGAGGGTGCAATGCAGAAAGTTGCTATTTAATATGGCGGAGAGGGTGGGATTCGAACCCACGTGGGGTTTTACCCCCCATCCGATTTCGAGTCGGCGCCGTTATGGCCACTTCGGTACCTCTCCGCGGAGGTGGTATACCTTAATCTTTCCAGACGCTGGCGGCAAGTCTGCCCGCCGCGGCGCCGAAAAGACCATACAGGACTACAAGGCCGCACCGTCGTTACGATCCTTGGCACT
>DAIAVG010000489.1 GCA_027445725.1 Acidithiobacillus sp. | reverse complement strand
TTTCAATTTCAGGGTTAACGTCTTCATCAGTGCCTCCGTTTTAGAAAAACGCCTTCAGGGCGTGTTCGTTGATGTCATACAAAAAATGCTCGCAATCCACATGCTCGTGCCATGGTAAGGCCGCCAACTTGGTCTCCCGGACCTCCTCTTGCATGTCCTTCTCCATAATCCGTTTGACGGACTTAACCATCCGCACCCATTCCGGACGACTTTTGATAGCGGCGACCGCTCGCCAGCTGGCGCGTGTATCCGCGTAGGGTGATGTCCCGGCACCCCCCCGGAAAAGCATGGAGTCTTGGGCCATATCCCAAGGAGCTGTGCGCAATATCTCGAGCGTCGGGTAGATGTCGTTTTCCTGGATGAGTCCCCACCAATAACGGGCCCCATCTTCCAGATCCATGGCCGCCGTAGCCGAAGCGGACACGACATAATCGATGGTTACGAAGGGGATCCGGGTATGTGCCACGGTATCCAGGAACACCAGATCGAATTTTTCCTCTCGCACAAAAAAGTGACAGGAGCCGCCTGCCTTGTTTTGGGTGATCAACAACCCC
>DAIAVG010000488.1 GCA_027445725.1 Acidithiobacillus sp. | reverse complement strand
CAGCGTCGGGCCTTTCGCCGGCGGCGACGCGGAAATCTGCGGTATCGCGCGCCGCGTTTCAAGAATCGGGCTCGCAAGGGAGGCTGGCTCGCGCCATCCCTGCAGCATCGCGTCGATACGACGATGGCGTGGGTAGCGCGGTTACGGCGCTGGGTGCCTGTCACAAGCCTGTCCACCATGCTGCACCGCTTCGACACTCAGGCGCTGCAGAATCCGGAGATTAGCGGCGTCGAATACCAGCAGGGCGAGCTTCAGGGCTACGAGGTGCGCGAGTACCTGTTGGAAAAGTGGGACCGGCAATGTGCCTACTGCGATGCCGAACACACGGCGCTGACTATTGACCATATCCACCCGAAAAGCCTGGGCGGCAGTGACCGGGTATCGAATCTCACCTTGGCCTGTTTTCCTTGCAACCAGCGCAAGGGCAATCGGGACGTGGCCGCGTTTCTGGCCCATGACCCCAAACGGCTGGCGCGTATCGAAGCGCAACGGAAAGCTCCTCTTCAGGACGCGGCGGCCGTGAACAGCACGCGATGGGCGCTGTTTAGACGGCTTCAAG
>DAIAVG010000487.1 GCA_027445725.1 Acidithiobacillus sp. | reverse complement strand
ACAAGGAGGTCAACCGCATTCAGTTCCGGTTCGATGAAAGACCAGACGCCGATACACGGGAGGTCATGAAGAAAAGCGGCTTCCGATGGGCGCCGTCCGAAAGCGCATGGCAGCGGCAGTGGACGGGCAATGCCGTATATGCCGCGCGGGATGTAATCAAAAAACTGGATGAGCGACTGGCACCAGACCAGAGCCGGACCGATGCGGAACTCAGGACACAAGCACCCGTCTCCAGCCCTGGCACTGCCCGCCCTGCCGAGTCTCTGGAGCACTCTCTGGAAGCCCTGAAGCAACACGAGATCACCCTCCCCAGCAAGGATGGCGGAAGCCGGACCTTCAATGCCAGGCAGTACCTGGAGGATGGCCTGCGCCGGGGTTTCACCGTGATCGAGGATCCAGACGGGGCATTCCGCTGGCAGGGCGCGGATGGATCGCGAGGCCGGGCTTTCACGGACGAGAAGCTGACCGCGACCTTCCGAGCGGCGACCGCCGTAGACAAAGACATTGGGCGGGCCATCCGATCCGCGGAGCGGCAGAAAGCCGATTTGGAATGGGAGAG
>DAIAVG010000486.1 GCA_027445725.1 Acidithiobacillus sp. | reverse complement strand
AATGCCAACAGCGGCGCAACCATAAAATCGCCAAAGTGCGGGCGCGCGTAGAACATGTATTCGGCACCATGGAGCAGATGGGCGGCAAGTGTATCCGGACCATAGGCCAGGCGCGGGCCGACTTTGCGCTGACCATGATGGCGGTTACCTACAACATCAAGCGACTGGGGTTTCTCGAAGTAGGTCCTATGAGGGCGGTGGCTTGCCCGTAATGCGGCAAATTATGGAAAAACAGCCGTAAAGAACAGCATTCGGCATCAAAACAGCAGGAAAATAACCTTAATTCTGATTTTTTAGATTATTCTTCGTTCTGAGCGCCGGTTTTTAGAGGTGCCCAGTGGTATGCCTACTCGGATCCTGGCATGGAAGAAGCCCTCTACGAGATCCCGCTGCTGCGGCGATTCGTGGGTGTCGATCTTGGCCGGGACTTTGTTCCCGATGAAACGACCATCCTGAAATTTCGTCGTCTGCTGGAGCGGCACGACCTGGCGCGCGCGATCTTCGAGGAAGTACAGGTCGTCCTGCGGGAGAAAGGCTTGCTGCTCGCCGAAGGCAGGATGGT
>DAIAVG010000485.1 GCA_027445725.1 Acidithiobacillus sp. | reverse complement strand
GACCTTCGCCGAGGAGCACAACTACTCGGTGGTGCGCGAGTACTGCGGCCATGGCATTGGGCGGATCTACCACGAGGATCCGCAGGTGCTGCACTACGGCGAGCCGGGCACGGGGCTCACCCTTGAGCCGGGCATGACCTTCACCATCGAGCCGATGATCAATGCCGGCAAGCGCCACGTGCGGCTGCTGCCGGACGGCTGGACCGTCATCACCAAGGATCACTCGCTCTCGGCGCAGTGGGAGCACACCATTCTTGTGACAGCGACCGGCCACGAGGTTCTCACCCTCGGGGCGGCCGAGCGCAGCAGCACGCACTAGCACCATGGTCAGCGCAGACAGCGAATCAGACGAGTCCGAGGCCGCAGGCGAACAGAGCGCCGGCCCGCCGAGCACGGCGGGACATTGGCCGCTGCTCGAGCGGCTGCCTGAGCTCATCGGCGGCCCGCCGGTGGCGCTGCGCGAGCTGCTCACCGAGGCGCACGAGCAGCTGAAGGCCCGCTTCCTCGCCGATGAGCCCATCGAGACGCTGGTGCAGGCGCGCGCGCTGCTCATCGATCGGGTG
>DAIAVG010000484.1 GCA_027445725.1 Acidithiobacillus sp. | reverse complement strand
CAAGCCCGGCCCGATGCAACCCTGGTTCTGGCCATGCCCATGCCTCATTCACCGGGGCTGCCGTTGCCCTGGTTCAAGCTGGCGGCGATTTTGCTGCTCTCCTGGCTGGGGGCGTATCTGGCGGTACGTCAAGTCACCCGGCCCCTCACCCGGCTCATGCAGGGGGTGGCGCGTTTGCGCGGCGGCGATACGCCGGCTGGTCTGCCTGAGGCGGGTCCGGCCGATTTGCGGCGCCTGGCCGAACGCTTCAACCAAACCCTGCGCGATTTGCATCGTCTCTGGAAAGAGCGGGAGATGGTGCTGGTGGGGGTCTCTCATGATCTGCGCACGCCGCTTACCCGCATGCGCCTGAGCGCCGAATTTCTATCGGCCGAGGAAGAGGCCCGTGGCGAAATTATCGCCAATATTCAGGAGATGGATAAGGTTATCCATCAGTTTCTGGACTATGCCCGCAGTGGTGAACAGGAACCGCTGCTAACGACTGACCTGGATCTCTGGCTTAAAAGATTCATTCTGCGCCAACAGGCTGGCGTGGTGTGGCACCCCGCCGCGGTGGATTTGCCGAAG
>DAIAVG010000483.1 GCA_027445725.1 Acidithiobacillus sp. | reverse complement strand
GGCAATCTGGAAGCCGCCAAGGCGCTGGTGATGGCGCACCTGCGCTTCGTGGTGCATGTGGCGCGCGGCTACTCCGGTTACGGGCTGCCGCTGGGCGACTTGGTGCAGGAAGGCAACATCGGCCTGATGAAGGCGGTCAAGCGCTTCGATCCGGACATGGGCGTGCGCCTGGTCAGCTTCGCCGTGCACTGGATCCGCGCCGAGATGCACGAGTACATCCTGCGCAACTGGCGCATCGTCAAGGTGGCCACCACCAAGGCGCAGCGCAAGCTGTTCTTCAACCTGCGCAAGAGCAAGAAGCGCCTGGGCTGGTTGAACGCCGAGGAAGTGCGCGCCGTGGCCAGGGACTTGGGCGTACCCGAGGCGACGGTGCTCGAGATGGAGGCGCGCATGAGCAACTACGACGTGGCCTTCGATGCGCCGGCCGATGCCGACGACGACGCCCCGCCCGCGCCCGCGCTGTACCTCGAGGATCACGGTGCCGATCCCTACCGCACGGTGGCCGAGGCCGACCAGGAAGACCGCGATCTGGACAGTCTGCAGCATGCGCTGACGCGCCTCGACGCGCGCG
>DAIAVG010000482.1 GCA_027445725.1 Acidithiobacillus sp. | reverse complement strand
CTTCCTGCTGAGTCAGCTTGCCGAGGAATTGAGTCAAATCACCCGATTGCACGTTGGAGCCTTTCAACAGCGCATCAACGAGTTAGCCCAGGGGCACACGTCTGGCACGGCTCTTGCTGGATGGGACCTGCAGGCGCCCTTTGCGCCTCCCGGCAATCTTCACATCCTCTCGAGGAGTTCGACATGAAATCGGTGCAAAAGGGCTTCACCCTGATCGAGCTGATGATCGTCATCGCGATCATCGGCATCCTGGCGGCCATCGCCATTCCGGCTTATCAGAACTATGTCATCCGCGCACAGGCGTCGGAAGGCGAGTCGATCATTGGAGGTCTCGAGACCGCCTTCGACGAGTGTTACGCCGACAAGGGAACGGCGGCGAGCTGCGATTCGAACGCACTCGTCGGCATTCCCACATCAAAGACGATCGCTGGAACTTACGTTGGGAGCGCGGTACTCGGGGCTAATGGAGTGATCACAGTCACATACAATGCCAACGCCAACGCGGATATCGCGGGTAAAACTGTCGTTTGGACGCCCTATAAGTCGACGGACGGCAACATCACCTGGCTGTGC
>DAIAVG010000481.1 GCA_027445725.1 Acidithiobacillus sp. | reverse complement strand
TCCCACAGCTCACGGCGCGAGACCGGATCGACCCCCACCGTCGGCTCATCGAGCAGCAGCAATTGCGGGGGTTGCACCAGCGTGCAGGCGAGTCCGAGCTTCTGCTTCATGCCGCCCGAGAGACGACCCGCCATGCGGGCAGTAAAGGGGCCGAGTCCCGTCATGTGCAGCAGTTCGCTATAGCGGCGCTTGCGATCCGCGTGCGGGACGCCTTGCAAATCCGCATAGAGGTTCAAATTCTCTTGCACGGTGAGGTCCTCGTACAAGCCGAAGTGCTGGGGCATGTAGCCGAGCTGCGCCTGCACGGCGAGCGGATCCCGGCCGACATCGATGCCCAATACCTCGATCCGGCCTGCGTCGACTCTCAGCAGGCCTGCCACGAGGCGCATCAGCGTGGTCTTACCGGCGCCGTCGGGCCCAATGAGACCGGTGACCGCGCCATGAGCGGCAGCCGCGGTAATGCCATCGAGAGCCGTGATCGTGCGCTTGCCGGAACGGAACATGCGGCGCACATTCTCAAGCCGCACTGCCGCCGCAGGTTCAGGGATGTCCGGCATGGCTCGGGCCGCATCCAG
>DAIAVG010000480.1 GCA_027445725.1 Acidithiobacillus sp. | reverse complement strand
AGGGCGATGAGGCGCGCACCCAACAGCTCCCGGAGCGTCTGATGCGCTCCCCAGTACTCGTCCGCGAGATGCGCTGGGCACAGCGTCCCCGGGGCCCGCCGCGCCGCCATCAGCGCCCGCACCCGCCCCCAGTTCCCCGCCTCGGCCGCGGCCACCTGGTCCCGGGTGACGGCCAGAAGCTCCTCCCAAGGGCCGCCGCTATCCGGCAAAGTCCACCGTGCGCTTGGGCGCCCGCCCTGCCGCCGCCGGGGCCAGCGCGTCGCCCTGCCCCATCTGGCGAAAGGCGTCGGCCAGTTCGCGTAGGATCGGCGCGACGTCCGCCAAGGGAGCCGGGTTCTTATCCCAGTTGCTCTCCCGAAGCCGCCGCACCGAAAAGTCGAACAACCGGCGAAGATTGGCCGTGGGGGGCCAGGCGGGATTCAGCGACCCCGCAACCGCAATCAGCGCGGCCTGACTCTCGGTGAGCGCCGCATGGGCGTCCTCCAGCGCACCCGACGCGAGCGCGGCCTCCGCCAGTCCCACGCGGCGCAGAACACCTTCCAGCGCAAACACCACCAAACCCTGGGGCGACAGCGTA
>DAIAVG010000479.1 GCA_027445725.1 Acidithiobacillus sp. | reverse complement strand
TAAGCATTCCGGTACCAAGGCTATCATGCGTGCCTATGCTGAACTGGGGAGCATTATCACCGAGTCACAGGCACAAAACATCCTCAGACAGATTCGCGTCTATGTACTTCAGCATAAAGTAACGCCGCCGGTCGAAGATATGCATCGCTTTCTTCTGGAAAGCATGGAATCCCCGCACGTCCATTCCTGAATAAAGGAGAAAACCATGGCTGCCACGCTGCTCGGCAAGGAAGAATCCCGCAAGTCCGGTCTGTGGCGCAACCTGCGCGACGATATTCACTGCGTTTTTGAACGTGATCCGGCGGCGCGCAACACCCTGGAAGTCCTCACCACCTATCCTGGGGTGCATGCACTGCTGGCGCACCGCGTGGCCCATCGCTGCTGGCAGCGGGGATGGAGATATCCGGCCCGGGTATTGAGCGCCGTGGCGCGATTCTCAACCGGTATCGACATTCACCCGGGGGCGCAGATCGGGCGCCGATTCTTCATTGATCACGGCATGGGCGTGGTGATTGGCGAAACAGCCGAGATCGGCGACGATTGCACCATCTACCACGGCGTGACCTTGGGGGGAACG
>DAIAVG010000478.1 GCA_027445725.1 Acidithiobacillus sp. | reverse complement strand
GAGGGATTAAAGGGCCGTTCGTCGTTGGGCAGGATCACGCTGCCCGGCCTTGCTGCAAGTGGATGCGTGCGCAGCAAGGACTGGGACTGGAGATCACGGATCTCGAGGTGATGCTCGAACCGGCGCACCAGTACCCGGCTGCCGATGCGGGCCGGACGGGCGGCATAACTGCTGTGATCGACCCGTACGCAGGTATCATCGCAGACGGTGCGTTCGCATTCGGTGAAGTACTGGAAGCCTTGGAGTGGCAGGGGCAGCAGTGCCGCTCGCTCCTCCTGGAACATGGCTTCCACCTGACGCCTGGCGCTGCCGTGAATGCGCTGTGCCGCCCACCTGGTTTCCCAGTGTTCGAGAAAGTCGTTCTGTTCTTCGATCGATTCGAAGCGCCGGCCTTTGAGCGCGGTACTCTGGGTATGCTGGATCGCATTCTCGACGGTCCCCTTGCGATTGGGGTCACGCACGCGCGCCGGGTCAGCCACTACGCCGTAGTGCGCGAGCACCGCGGCGTAGATCGCATTGAGCTCCGGCTCGTACAGGTCGGGCTTGATGACGCCTTCCTTCAGATTGTCCAGCACCACG
>DAIAVG010000477.1 GCA_027445725.1 Acidithiobacillus sp. | reverse complement strand
TGGACTCTGTTTAAAATACGAAGACTTCTGAACTTTTGCCAAGGTTCAGGGTCTATTCAGGTCGCGGCACGTGCGACCTTCCTTACCGAGGAGCGGGGCGCACGAATGGGCGCCGATGTCAGTGACTTGAGCCTGGTTCGCCGGGTGCAAAGAGGCGATAAGGGCGCTTTTGATGTGCTGGTGCTGAAGTACCAGCACAAATTGGTCAAGCTGGTGACGCGCTATGTCCGGAATCCCGCTGAAGCCGAGGATATCGCCCAGGAGGCCTTCATCAAGGCGTATCGGGCGTTGCCGCAGTTTCGCGGCGACAGCGCTTTTTATACCTGGCTGTACCGCATCGCGATCAACACCGCCAAGAACGCGGTAGTGTCGCGTGACCGCAGCCCAGTCGATTACAACTTCGACCGTGACAGCATCGACGAGTCCTACGATATGCAAGGCCGATTGAAGGACGCAGAAACACCCGAGGGACTGGTGCTTACCGATGAGATCCGCCACACCGTCAACGCGGCGATCGAGCAGTTGCCCGAGGACTTGCGCACCGCGATCGTGCTGCGCGAGCTCGAGGGGCTCTCCTACG
>DAIAVG010000476.1 GCA_027445725.1 Acidithiobacillus sp. | reverse complement strand
AGGCGGGCACCAGCGATTGTGTCCAGCCGGGATTGCCCACCAGGCCCCGGCGCGAGTAGTACTGCGGCCAGGTGCGCTGAACGAAATCCGAATCCGAGGCGCCCGTCATCCACTGGTGCCCCTGCGCCGTCACCTCGCCATCGGCGTAGAAATTCACGAACAATGCGGCGCGCTGCGCATAGCCGAAAAGATTCGGCAGCTCGCGCGCCCCGTAGAGCGCCAAGTGGGGATCGGCCCAGCGTCCGAGTCCGCCGAACGTGCCGAATTCCTCATCGAAGGTCTTGTTCTCCCGCAGGATCACGACGACATAGCGGATATGACGTCGCAGTCGGCGTGCGCGCCGGAGATTCTCCTGCGCGAGTACAGCGCGGGCCTGCCGGCCGAAGCCATCGTCCGCCCGGGCCACCTGAGTGAACTGCGCAAGCCGCGCGCGGATGTCGCGATACGAAACGCGCTGCAGCACCCCGTGCATCATGTTGCCCACCCACTGGTGCAGCAGATTCGGCCCAGAACCCATGCCCTTGGCGGACACGACGAACAGCGCATGGCGCCCGGCCGCCACACCGGTCGGGTACCACGCCGTC
>DAIAVG010000475.1 GCA_027445725.1 Acidithiobacillus sp. | reverse complement strand
TGGACATCGGCGCCCTTGTCGGCGGCGATCGTCACTTGCGTGTCCGCCGGACTGCCGCGCAGTCGGGCGGCGAGCTGTGCGAGGGTGAGGGTTCGGCCGGCGAGCGCCAGCGATCCGTCACGGCGCAGGATCAGTGTCAGTTTCGGGGGAGGAAGTCTCTGCGCCGTGCTCGAGCCCGGCAAGGCGGTGGGAATGCCTTGCGCCGGGATCATCTGCAACGCCACCATGATGAAGAACACCAGCAGAAACAGCATGATGTCGATCATCGGGATGATCTCGACCCGTCCCTTGCGCATTTCCAGATACTGCAAGGCTCAGCGCTCCTGCGCGGCATAAACCGGGGCAGGGGAGTACGCCGGGGCGGCCTGAGGCGCTCGCTGAGTACCGTGGTGCTCGAACCCCTCCAGGCGGTTCACCAGCATGGTGCGCAGCGTCTCCATCTGGTGAACGAGATAGCGCACGCGATTGTGCAGCCCATTGAAGGCGACGAGCCCGATCACGGCAACCACCAGGCCGCATGCGGTGGCGATGAGCGCTTCGCCGACGCTGCCGGTGATTTGTACGGTGTTACCCGCCGCATCGCCCA
>DAIAVG010000474.1 GCA_027445725.1 Acidithiobacillus sp. | reverse complement strand
TGGAGCGTCTGGCCGATGTGTTGGTGCCCCTGTTACCGCCGGCACCGGCGTCTTTCCCGGAGGATCAGGTCACCGATCGCAACCTGCGGTTTATGGCGGCAGAAATCATCCGCGAGCAAATCTTCCGGCAACTGGGCGCCGAACTGCCCTACGATACAGCGGTTGCCATTGAAAGCTATCAGGTGGAATACGGTCAGCAGCGCATCGAGGCGACTATTTATTGTCGACGGCCGGGGCAGAAAGCCATTATTTTAGGTGACGGCGGCAGCCGGTTGCGGGTGATTGGCAGCCGGGCGCGGGAGACGCTGCAGCAGTTGACCGAAGAGCGGGTCTGGCTGGGCTTGTGGGTCAAGCAAAAGGAACAGTGGTCGGAAGACCGCAATATCCTGCGCGAGCTGGGGTATGACGACTGAGGCCGGTGATCGCGCCTGGGTCTTGCATCGCTACCCTTACGGGGATACCAGTCTGGTAGTCGAACTGTTTACGCAGACACAGGGTCGGCTGGGGGTCTTGGCCAAAGGTGCTCGGCGCGCCCGCTCTCCGCTGGCGCGGATTGAGGCGGGACGCCCCTTATGGGTGCGTTGGCT
>DAIAVG010000473.1 GCA_027445725.1 Acidithiobacillus sp. | reverse complement strand
CAAAGCCGATTGGGCGGGTGGGCTGAAAACGCCGTGCCGGTTGCGGTAATTGGCGAGCGCCAGGGTGGCATCCCGCAACTTTTGCTCGGCGGTAGTGACGTCTTTCCGCGCGTAGTAAACCCCTTTAGCTCTTGCCCTTTCGTTGAGTCGATTGACGATATCCTGACTTTTTTGCAGCAGGAAGGCGTTGATCTTACGCGCATCTCCGGCGCCGTAGGCGCGCGCTTTGAGCTTGGTGATACCGCTGGTGCTGTTCAGATTGTCGGTGACCATGGACTGGTAATAGCGCAAGAGCTTGACATAGCTGCTATGGGGGAAGAATACACCGCCGAAGCGATCGAAAATGTCGATGTTCTCGCTGCCGTAGATTTTTTTGAGATCGTAGGCCTTGTTGAGGGCCATCATGGCATCCCAGGACTCCACATAGGCATGGATGGTTTCCGCCGCGCTGGTGGAGTTGCTGCCACCCAGCCCGCTCAGCAGGCTGGCGAGGCCGGAACTGCTGATGCGCTGGCTGGGGCTATAGACAACGAAGGCGGATTCGCTGATGTACACCGGCGAAGCAATGAGACCGAAGTACAGGATGGA
>DAIAVG010000472.1 GCA_027445725.1 Acidithiobacillus sp. | reverse complement strand
CTCCATTCGACTCCGGGCTGCTTACGGCTGTCTTCACGGAATTCCAGGTCGGCGGATGGCTGGCGGCGGACGCGCGGATCTACGTCGAGTGCCCCGCCGGCAGCCTGCCGGCCGTGCCGCCCGGCTGGGCAAGCGTTCGTTCCGGAAAAGCCGGCGAGGTCGGGTATCATCTCTACTTGCGTCAGAGGGGGACCGCTGCCGAATGAACCGAAACGCCGTCTATCCGGGCACCTTCGATCCTATCACCAACGGCCACCAGGACCTGGTGCGTCGGGCGGCCAGCATCTTCGACCGCGTGACTGTGGCGATAGCCGCCAATCCCAACAAGACGCCGATGTTCGCGCTCGAGACACGGGTGGACCTGGCACGCCGGGTGTTGGGCGACTTGCCCAACGTGGATGTGCGCGGTTACTCGGGCTTGACGGTGGAATTCGCGCGCGAGCAGGGCGCCGCGGTGATCATCCGAGGTCTGCGGGCAGTCTCGGATTTTGAGTTCGAGTTCCAGCTGGCCAACATGAGCCGCCATCTGGAGCGGGACATCGAGACGGTGTTCCTCACGCCGCAGGAGCAGTTCACCTTCATTTCCTCC
>DAIAVG010000471.1 GCA_027445725.1 Acidithiobacillus sp. | reverse complement strand
AATGATGAGTTGGCCCCTTCCCAAAGGCTCTGCCAATGTTCAGAACTTGAGTTGCCAATTCCGGGAAGAATAAGGGTTCGCGTGCTCATTAATGTCCATGAAATCCCGATTACGCAGACGATTTTTAATGGCGTTCATACTAACACCATAACGCATGGCTAGACAGTGGTATCAGCAGGTTGGCTTCTGTTCCCTCTGGCAGACTGCCTTCCAGCGCCAACCTGGCGACCATAGGGTTTTTAAATCGCCAACGGCAGCTAACAGTCTCAACCAGCCGATCCTCGATCCGATAGTATCCCCCAGTGGGTCGGTTAGGCAATGCTTGCTCGCGTGGCGGAGGTACTACGTCTGGCGACTATGGCTACATGCTGGCTCATGGGCCAAGGCAGAGGCCGCTCTTGTACAAACTTATTACCCGCGGACAAAATGCCTGCCATTTGATTCCTGTACACTGTTTATTCCTGTCTGCGAACGATGGGAAAGCGAAGCGGCGAATAGCGTCAACCACCCTCCCCTAAGCCGTTAAGGCTATAAGCGGAGTGGTTCACGGTTAAAGAACATGAATAAGCAGCATATACAAGCTGAACAATTCC
>DAIAVG010000470.1 GCA_027445725.1 Acidithiobacillus sp. | reverse complement strand
CTGTTCATCCATGTTCGGTTGTTCAGTTGGTTGGTCACTCCTTCTATTCTCAGGTTCGCGGCTCCCTCGCGAAAGCAGAGCATCCGTGACGATTTTGCCTCCGCGTACTAACGCCAATAATACTGACTCGACACGCGAGCCGCCACGGGTAGGCAAGGGTCAGCTTCTGGCCGATACCGGTCATTGTAGTACAGCGGCTCGGCGTCTGCTTTGGCCGATGAGCAGGCGTTCGACGCGGGAAGATTGCTGGGTCGCCATGGGTCGTGGATTGCGCATTCGCATGGTGTAAAAAAGAGCAAAGAAGCGGGTCGGGACTTCCTTGATGTATTACCCCAACATCCCCACGAGATCCTCCGCCCGTAAATGCGTATACCGCTTCAACATCTGGAGCGTCTTGTGCCCCGTGATGGCCGCCACCTGCATCGGATTAAGGCCCTTCTCAAAGAGCCGGGAGGTCGCCTCGTGGCGTAGGTCGTGAAAGGTCAGGCCCTCAATCCCAGCCGCCCCACAAACCCGCTCAAAGGCTTGGCTGATGGAATCGGGACGCATGCCCCACACGCGGCCATCGATGCGCCGGGGGAGCCCATCGAGGAC
>DAIAVG010000469.1 GCA_027445725.1 Acidithiobacillus sp. | reverse complement strand
CACCTGGCCTTTCAGGCCTTCTTCCGGCGGGTGAAGAATGGCGAAGACCCGGGCTTTCCCCGATTCAAGTCTCTCCGCCGCTATCCGGGCTGGGGATACAAAACGCATGGCGACGGCTGGAAGCTGCACCCCGGCCAGAATGGCGTCCACGGCCGGCTGTATCTCCAAGGCGTCGGACACATTCCGATGCGCGGCCGGGCCCGCACGGCGGGTACGCCCGTGACCTGCGAGATCCTTCATAAGGCGGGCGGCTGGTATGCCTCCGTGACCCTGGCCATCGAGACCATCCAACGGGCGCGCGGCACCGCAATCGGCGCCTTTGACTGGGGCCTGACCGAGTTCCTGACCATAGCCACCCCGGAGGGGATCGAGACGGTGGCCAATCCCAGGCACCTCAAGAACCAACGGGCGGAATTGAAGCGGCTCGGGCAAGAGGTTGCGCGCAAGATCCGCGCGGCGCAACAGATGAGCGGCCGCTAGCGCGGCTTTCCGGTATCCATCAACCTGCGTCGCGCGATCTCGCACTTGGCCCGGCTGCACGCCAAGGTGGCCCGGCAGCGCCAGGACTTTCTGCATCAGACCAGTGCAGGACTGGT
>DAIAVG010000468.1 GCA_027445725.1 Acidithiobacillus sp. | reverse complement strand
GTGTTTGATTCGGAAGAGTTGTGCATGGAGGCCATCCTCGGTCGCCGAATCCGGCCCGGGGACGTCGTGGTGATCCGCTATGAAGGTCCTCGGGGCGGTCCCGGCATGCGCGAGATGCTCTCACCCACCGCCGCCCTCGTCGGCCAGGGTCTGGGCGACAGCGTGGGGCTGGTCACGGATGGACGTTTTTCCGGCGGCACTTACGGCATGGTGGTCGGCCATGTCGCGCCGGAAGCCGCGGTGGGCGGCACCATCGCATTGGTCGAGGAGGGCGACTCGGTGATCATTGACACTGAGCAGCGCCTTCTGCAGCTTAATGTATCTGACGAGGAAATCGCGCGCCGAAGAAAGGCTTGGCAACCGTTCCCACCCCGCTATACGCGCGGTGTATTGGCGAAATACGCAAAACTGGTGTCCTCAGCGAGCAAAGGTGCCGTGACAGATTAAGGCCGGCAGGCGGAGAACTCTGGGTGGCCGGTATTCCGAGGCGATTATCCTGTGCACGAGGGCATCCGCTCATTCTTCAGGCATCCGAGTGTTGCTTACATCTCTTGATGGAGTGACATTACTGTTCCCGAGCACCAGCGCCAATAGGT
>DAIAVG010000467.1 GCA_027445725.1 Acidithiobacillus sp. | reverse complement strand
CGAGAGCATCAAGACCCCGCGCCTGTCTTGCACGATAAAGCCCTACACGCACCTCATGCGCCGCATCGAATCTACCGACCTCGCGCCCTTGATCGATAATACGGAGGGTGCGGACCCGGCACCGCGCGCGCCATCGACGCCACCGGCGGGCCAGCCGGCAGCGCCCGCGGAGGCGGCGGCTGGCGTCATATCCGCGGAAGATTTCGCACGCGTCGACCTGCGCGTCGCACGGGTCGTAGCGGCGGACTATGTGGAAGGCGCCGATAAACTCCTCAAGCTTTCCCTGGACCTGAATGAGGGGCGCACACGCACGGTGTTTGCGGGCATCCGCCAGGCCTATGCGCCCGCCGACCTCGTGGGCCGCCTGGTGGTCTGCGTGGCGAACCTAAAGCCCCGCAAGATGCGCTTTGGCGTGTCTGAAGGCATGGTGCTTGCGGCATCCGACAGCGACGGCCTCGTAGTCCTAGAGCCTGGGGAAGGCGCGCGGCCGGGTATGACGATTCGCTAGCAGACGGGGCGCCGCCGATTCGCGTCTCAATCCGGCCCCGATCCGGATGGAGGTCCGACTGAAAGGGATCGCCACCCTTCAGCACGGGCC
>DAIAVG010000466.1 GCA_027445725.1 Acidithiobacillus sp. | reverse complement strand
TGATGCTTCAGCTCGAGCGCTGAGATGAACGGATCGATCCCGCCTTCCTCGCCCAAGATCTCCAGGAACCGCGCGAACTTCTGGGCAAACACGCGCCCATCGAGCTCCACCACCAGCGCCGCCGGCTCTACGATCTCGCCGCCGGCGCTGTTGCCTGACGCGCCCTCAGGCGCTCTTTTGAACCAGAGCATCCAGGTCCGCGACGGCGCGCAGAGCGGCCGCCGTGCCTTGCGAGATCGAGTCATCGATCGTCTCGGGGGCCAATGCCGCGCCCACCGCGTAAATCCCCCGGCGAGTGGTTCCGCAGGTGTTCGTGTAATGCTCGGCCCGGTCGATGAATCCGTGCTTCTCAAGCCCTATGCCAAACACCCGCGCGATCTCCGGGTTGTCCTCGTTCGGATCCATGCCGACTGCGTGCACGACCATATCCATCGGAATCACGATCGGGCGCTTGACCAGCGTGTCCTCGCCCTTGACGAGCAAGCGGCCATCGGGGGAACGCGTCACCTCGGCGATACGTGCCTTGACGAACTTGGTCTTGAACTCCTCCTGCGACTTCCAGTAGAAGCGATCCTCGTAAAGACCGAAGGTCCGGATGTCC
>DAIAVG010000465.1 GCA_027445725.1 Acidithiobacillus sp. | reverse complement strand
CTACGCCACGGCCAAATTCATCCATTACCTGTCCACGACGCCGCAATGGAAGCATATGGCGATTTTCCTAACCGAGGACGATGCGCAGTCCGGCGCCGATCATATCAATGGTCATCGTACTTTTGCGCTGGTCATCAGCCCCTGGGTCAAAAAAGGCGTGCTGGAAACGCATCTGAATTCCCAGGTGAATATCGTCAAAACCATTGAAGCAACCTTGGGTCTGCCGCCCATGTCCCAGTGGGATGCCAATGCCTCGGTCATTGCGGGTATCTGGACAGATCATCCGGATTTCGCGCCGACGCCGGCGGCGCTTCCGATTCAGGTGCCGGTGTCTTTCAATCCGGGTAAATGCAGCAATCGAACATTGCTCAGAAGAGAGGCTGGGGCTACCGGTCATATGCTGACTGCGGAATGGTTGAAGGCGCATACCGATCCCCACGGGCGGCGTCTGGCGCCGGTTAGTGCGGCGAACGCCTATACCCCCACTTCGCTGCTCAAGGTCAGCGGTCCGGAGCAGTTGAAGCAGGAGTGGATCGCGAGCAAGGGGGTCAGGAGCTACGACCATTTTATGGCCTATTTGCATCGCTATGCCCAAGCCCATGGGG
>DAIAVG010000464.1 GCA_027445725.1 Acidithiobacillus sp. | reverse complement strand
ACAGACGAGATGGGGCGCATCGTGCGCTTCGACGAAAAGCCGGCCGATCCGGCGCCGGCGGTGGCGGGCGGGACTACCGCGCTCGCCTCCATGGGCATTTATGTGTTTAGCGCGCGCTTCCTCTACGAGCAGCTCGTCAAGGATGCCGACACCAAGGACTCGCGGCATGATTTCGGGCATAACGTGATCCCCGGGGCTATAGACCGGTACCGGGTCATGGCCTACGCCTTCTCGGCCAATGGCAGCGGACAATCGGCCTACTGGCGGGATGTGGGCACGCTGGATGCCTACTGGGCGGCCAACATGGAGTTGATCGGCGTGACCCCGGAGCTGAACCTCTATGATACCTCCTGGCCGATCTGGACCTATCAGGAGCAGTATCCGCCGGCCAAGTTCATCTTCGACGAGGATGACGGGCGCCGCGGCATGGCGGTGGACTCCATGGTGTCCGGCGGCTGTGTGATCTCCGGGGCCCAGATCCACCATTCGCTGCTGTTTTCAGCGGTGCATGCGCACTCCTATGCGGAGGTCATCGATTCGGTGGTTATGGGCAGCGTCGACATCGGCCGGCATAGCCGTATCCGGCGGGCGATCATCGACAAGGG
>DAIAVG010000463.1 GCA_027445725.1 Acidithiobacillus sp. | reverse complement strand
CCAGCCGGATCGCCTGCAACGCCTCCAGATTGTCCAAGCTCAACAAGCCGCGATCGGCAATGAGCACCAGGCGCCGTACCGTTGGAAAGCGTTCCAGCACTTTACCCAGGGTCGGCAGCAGGGTTTTGGTCTCTGCGGTGTTGCCATCGAAGACCTCATGGTAGATCGGCAAACCCTCTGCAGTCTGCACGACCCCCAGCATGAACTGGCGGGCGATCAGGCCCTCCTTGGCCATCCCGAATTGACGGACGTCCTGGGGAACCGTGACCAGGCCTTCACTGCGGATCGTGGTGAGGTCATAGAAGACCACGGACAGGTCCTGATCAATCAGGGGGCGCAACAGTCCGGCTAGCACAGCATCTACGGCACTCTGCTGCTCCATCAGGGCATCCATGCTGCGCAGGAGTTGCTGGTGGGTAATCGTTGTCACGGTGAAATCCGGCAAGGCGACGGTTTCCGTCCAGCGCAGTACGCCCAGTTTCGATTCGGGATCGCAGAGCCGGTTGAGGACCATCACCCGGATCAGCGCTTCCACATCGGTCGTATGGCGGGTCTTGCGGAACACCTGACGTAGGGCACTGAAGCCCTGTCACTGACCGGCAATATGGCG
>DAIAVG010000462.1 GCA_027445725.1 Acidithiobacillus sp. | reverse complement strand
ATCATACCAGCAGTATCTGTTGCTGCAGTCTGATTGGTCCCTTGCTTACCATCTAGGTAAATCTCAATCGTGTAAACGCCGGTATCTGATGGCTGCACAACCCCGGCAGTACCACCACCAGACACGTACACAGTTCCCACTACGGTACCAACCGTTCCTGGTTGATAGGCATAATTATTCGCTGCTGCCGCCCCAGGCAACGGATCTGGTGCCATAGAGTTGAGTGTTGGCGTGGCGCTAGTATTGGCCGCAGTCGTTCCACCTTTTATGGCAACTGTTGTTACTTGACCGGCCTGCGCTGCGGCTGTCGCGGCAGCATACGCATCAACAGCTGAGTGAAAGTTGGCAGCAGCATCATTCGCCTGCGCCGTGGAGATGTACTTCTCATACTGCGGAATGGCGATGGCCGCCAGAATGCCGATGATGGCGATGACGATCATCAGTTCAATGAGGGTGAAACCTTGTTCAGCGCGATACTTGGCCTTTTCGACTAACATGCTCATGTGTCCTACTCCTTACTCTTGCAAGAGGTTCAATCCGACATCGCGGTTTGCGATGTCTCGTTGAATGGTCTGCATGAATCGTGCCAGAATTGCCAAAAAGAGAAAAA
>DAIAVG010000461.1 GCA_027445725.1 Acidithiobacillus sp. | reverse complement strand
AAGAACACCGTCAGATCTTTCGATAATTGCTGCGGGGTAAACGAGCAGTTGCGGGTACGTATCGAGCATGCCTTCCGATCCAGCCACCTTCCATGATATCCATAGCGCCCGAAACACTCGTCTAACCGCATTTGCCGAAATGAATGCCATTAGCTGCGTCGGACGTATTGGAGAAGGTATATCGACAACAAGTTGGTTATAGGATATTTGCCTGAATATATCGTCTGAATCGTAAATATAAGGCTCTTCGTCAGATTGAGTGGGTAGGGGGTAGAATGCTGTGGAGCAGTCGCACCCTGAATAGGAGTTAGCTGATGGCCCCGGAAGATCTGTTTTCCCTCGCGTTAGGATTGGTTCCGCCGTGGTTGGTGGATCATGTGACCTTCACGGTGGAGGAGAAACGCCTGGATCTACACATCAACTTTCCCAAGGGCAGTCGCTTTGCTTGCCCCGTCTGTGGTGAGGAGTGCCCAGTCCATGACACCCGTGACCATACCTGGCGGCACATGGATTTCTTTCAGCATGAAGCGTATCTCCATGCCCGCCTACCCCGTGTGAAGTGCCTGGAGCATGGGGTACATCAGATACCTGTCCCCTGGGCACGGGAAGGCTCACAT
>DAIAVG010000460.1 GCA_027445725.1 Acidithiobacillus sp. | reverse complement strand
GGAGAGAGAGAAATCTTCTGCGGTCACAGCGGCAGGGCTCCTATGGTGTTGGTGGTTCCGTTCTTGTGGACACCATAGGCACGCTGCAAAATTCAACGGTACGGCGAGGAGTGGCGGTGGGTGAGGGATTCGAACCCCCGCGCCCCTTTGCGGGGCCCTCTGTTTTCGAGACAGTGCCAATCAGCCTCTCTGGCAACCCACCTCAAACTGTTTAGCAAACAGTGCCCTTCAGCCTCTCGGGCACGATTCCACAACGGAGCCCGCAGACGGAATCGAACCGCCAACATCCTGCTTACAGGGCAGGCGCTCTGCCGAATTGAGCTATGCGGGCATGAATGGTGGACCCAGCCAGAGTCGAACTGGCGACGCTCCGCTTGCAGGGCGGGTGCTCTCCCAACTGAGCTATGGGCCCGCACTACCTCTTGCCAGGGCCATAGGCCCTACCGAAATTTCGCCTGAATTTCTACGCGGGCCTATCTCCTCGTGCATAAAACATGAGGAGATTTCCATGGAGAATGGCATAAAGCTGCGTGTCGTCAACGACATGCTGGAAGTGGAACTGCCGTGGGACGCGACGGACACGCGAGAGTGGGTCAAGGACAAGCTGCGCGGCCGTC
>DAIAVG010000459.1 GCA_027445725.1 Acidithiobacillus sp. | reverse complement strand
GCCTGTCGCAGCCCCTTTTTCCGGCAGATACCCGACGAATTTCTCGCGTACCTGTCTGCCCGGCAGGCAGACCTTGCGGCAACGCTCCCCTATGCCCTCGAACTCGCCCATCTGGAATGGCTGGAGCTTACTCTGGGTGTCGCCGAGACCGACCTGCCTCCCCAATGCGACCCCGACGGCGACCCCTGGACCAGCACCGCCATTCTGAATCCGGTGCATGCCCTGCTACAATACCGTTACCCGGTGCAACGGCTGATTCTCGATCCGTCCTTCACCACGGCGCCGGGGCTCGCACCGGAGCCCAGCCCCCTCTTTCTCTATCGTGATGCGGAGGATGTCGTGCAGATGATCGTGCTGGACGCCCTTGGTCTCCGCCTTTTCGCTACACTGCGCGAAACGCCCATGCCCGGTGCCACCCTTTTCGCCCAGTGGCAGGAGTGCGGCCTGTTGGAGCAAGCGACGGACCTGCGCAGCCTGGAGGCAAGCATTCGCGCTTTTCTGCAGCGGATGCGGTCCGCAGGGGCCATTCTCGGCACTATACCTACGCCTCCATGAGCCACCCGGAAATCGAGCCGGGCTTTATCGTCCTCCACGGCGACCGCCTGGAATGGCTCAGCG
>DAIAVG010000458.1 GCA_027445725.1 Acidithiobacillus sp. | reverse complement strand
GCCAAGGTCGCCCGGCAACGGCACGATTTTTTACACCAAACCAGTGCTGAATTGATTGCTAGGTTTGGGGCTTTAGCCACAGAGCAGTTGGATGTGGCCAGTATGGTCCACAACGGCGGTGCTCACAAAAAGGGCTTGAACCGGGAGATTCATGCCGCCTCCCCAACGACGTTTCTGAACATGGTCAGGACCAAAGCGGAAGAGGCTGGGTCCTGGTACGAAGAAGCGCCGACACGGAGGCTCAAACCCACCCAACGCTGCCATGCCTGTGGGGAACTGCCAGACGAGAAGAAAACCCTCTCGGATCGGCAGCATCAGTGCCCACGGTGTGGGACCACCTGTGGCCGCGACGAGAATGCGGCCTTAGTGTTGTGGCGGTGGATGGAGGCACAGTTGTCCGGGCAGGAACTGTCCGAGGTGTGGAGCGGTGGATGTTTCACTGCCACGAGACACGAAACTCCCGCCATAGCCGTTTAGGCTTGGTGGGAGTAGTTCATACCCTTCTGCAGGGAGATACGATCGACGCGGCTTTGGATTTGAGTCGCGCGGCGACCTTGTACGATAGCGCCCTTTCGGGTCTCGCGCATAGAATCGCCGAGGCGATGCGTTTTCTGGCCGAAGA
>DAIAVG010000457.1 GCA_027445725.1 Acidithiobacillus sp. | reverse complement strand
AGGCGGTTGCCGGCTTTGCCGGGGAGGCGGCAGGCGTTTGACAGAATAGGGAGTCTATCGACGAACCTCCCATTCGTAAGCGGCTAAGCACACAATTGTCAACGCCGATTTAAAATTGAGGCTCCTCAGTAGAATTCGTGGGCCGATTTCGGTTCATGAAGCTTCGGGTAGGACACGGTAACCGGATAGGGCAACAGTTCTTTAACGGGGCAGTGACAGGCCTACGCGCTTTGCAGACAGGCTGGTGCGTGCTAGTGACAGTCGAGGCGGTGTACCAAACTCCGGTTACGGATGAGAAGGGATATTCCTAAGTGCTTGATTTATTGGTCGGGGCGAGAGGATTTGAACCTCCGACCACCTGAACCCCATACGCACAAACGCCCTATATGAATCAACGCCTTATAACGTAACCCCCTCATATTACAACTTTAGTTATCCAAGTCTTTCCTTGGAGGTGACCTCATTTTTGATGCTCGGTGTACCAAAATTGTACCCAAACGATGGGTGGCCTGGCTCAACTGCGTTTTCTGGCCTCTCGTGATCACCCATTCTGATTGATCGTGATCACCCGTTCTGGTTGATGGTGATCACGGATTCTGATCGATCGTGATCAC
>DAIAVG010000456.1 GCA_027445725.1 Acidithiobacillus sp. | reverse complement strand
GATCCAGGCCGTACCAGACTGGCGCAGGAATTCGCGGCCCTCGACCCTGGCGCGAGGCAAACCGACTTGGCACAGAACCGCATGGGTGTAGGCCATGTCCTCGTGGCTGGGCAGGTTGGTGGCGATTGTCGCGCCGGCCTTGACCAGCTTGGTATCCTGCAAGCCGGTTCGCTTAGCCGCTCCTGCGGGATCGACTCTGGCCAGCCCCCCCTCGCCCAGCAGTTGGCTGATTTGAACTGCGCCCCTTTTCTTCGCCGCCATATAGCCTCCCGGTTAGATACTTTTTGAATATTAACTTAATATTCTAAGGATTTTCTTTAGCCTTTGAAAACATCTCCTTCTAAGGCGCGATAAATGGCCATATTGATGATGCCTGCTCGGCCTTGGCCGGTACGCTTGGCTACCTCGTCCACTCGCCGCAGCAGGTCGGGGGCAATGGTGAGGCTGATTTGCCGCTTGTTACCTTTCGGCACGCCCTTTTCGTAGGTTGCATTCGCCGAGGCCGACACACGACCGCCATCAGGCGCCCCAGCCACAAAGGCGTCCTGTGCCGCCGCCTGATCGGTCATAACCGTCTTGGGCTTACGCCGGATTACCATGTGATAGGCTCCTTTTAGACATTTG
>DAIAVG010000455.1 GCA_027445725.1 Acidithiobacillus sp. | reverse complement strand
CCCAAGGCCGACGAGATGAAGCCGAAGAAGATCACGGTCGCCTAAGGCCGCGCATCGTGTCGTGAGGGCCCCCGCCGGGGGCCCTCTTTTACGTTTTATGGGCGGAGCCTAGGGCTCGCGGCTGTGGACCGCACGGCTGACAGGGCCCCGAAAATCAGGTACCGTGTGCGGCACTTACGCGGGAGAGTCCTGTGCCGTCTTCGTCGTCCGTCGGCCTCCTTATCGAGGCGCTTCCTTATATTCGCACATTCCAAGGCAAGACCTTCGTGATCAAGTACGGGGGCAACGCCATGGTGGATCCGGCCCTGAAGGACGATTTCGCGCGCGATATCGTCCTGATGAAGCTTGTGGGCATGAATCCGGTGGTGGTCCATGGCGGGGGGCCGCAGATCGGCCGACTGCTGACCCGTATCGGCAAGGAAAGCCAGTTCGTGCAAGGTATGCGCGTCACCGATCAGGAGACCATGGATGTCGTTGAGATGGTCCTGGGGGGGCTCGTCAACAAGGAGATCGTGCATCTCATCAACCGTCATGGCGGCAAGGCGGTCGGGCTATCCGGCAAGGACGGGGCCATGATAAGGGCCCGCAAGCTCGCCTTGTACCCGGCCCCTGGGGAGGGCCTGC
>DAIAVG010000454.1 GCA_027445725.1 Acidithiobacillus sp. | reverse complement strand
CGGGATAACTGATCCAGGGATTCGTCCACTTGCCCAAAGCAGAAAGGTTTCGATAGTCCGAGTAGGGATTATCGGAACTCGGATGGAAATCCGCTTTCCCAGGCGCGCCCACGGGAATGAGGGGCTGCGTCCAGCCGGGGTTGCCCACGAGTCCGCGCCCGGAGTAATACTCCGGCCAGGTCCGCTGCACAAAGTCCGAATCGCTGGCGGCCGTCGTCCATTGGTGTCCCTGAGCGGTGACTTCCCCGTCGGCCATGAAATTCACGAACAGTGCATAATGATGGGCAAGATCGTAAAGATTGGGGACTTCCTTGGGACCATACAGATCGAGTTTGGAGTCGGCCCAGGCGCCCGCGGGCTTGTAGTCGCCGAAATCCTCATCGAAGGTTTTGTTCTCCCTCAGGATGAAGACGACGTAACGAATGTGTTTGCGTAAAAATCCGGTGACTTTTTGGTCTTCCGCTTCCCGTGCCCTGCGTTGTGGCTCGGAAAAGCCATCGTTGTCGAGTGCCGCTTTGGTCCATCCCGGAAGTTTTTCCGAGAGTTCGTTCAGTGGAATTTTTTGGACCAGGCCATCCATCATGTTGCCAACCCATTGGTGTTGGACATTGGGGCCGGTGCCGAGG
>DAIAVG010000453.1 GCA_027445725.1 Acidithiobacillus sp. | reverse complement strand
GAACATCGATCCGAACAGGACGGCGATCGCTGCACCGCTCGTGCTGCCCCGGAGCGTGTCGAGGTACAGGAGCAGCGCCGTAAGTCCCAACCCCACCCCCAACATCACCCCGGTCACGAGATCCCGCTCGCGCGCATCGCGCACATCGGCCCACTCCATCCCGCCGGCCGCCAGGGCCGCGACACCGAGAAAACCGAGCAAGGGATTGATGCCGAGCAGGAAGGCCGCCGAACCCCCGGCGCTGCTCACATCCGCCAGGGCATGCCCGGCAAAGGACTGCCCGCGCAGGACGGTGAAGACGCCGACCACGGCCGAGACGATGGCGGCCCCCGCCCCGACAATGAGCGCCGTGTGCACCGGTCCGTTGGCGAGGAACCCGGGCGGGAAAATGAACTCAAGCATAGACATGAGCCCTCAAGGGATCTCAGCGGTATGCACCGGATCGCGTGCGAGGGCGGCGCGGATTTCCTCCGGTTCGTGCGCGGCAATCACCACGACCCGCCCGTGGACCCGCACTACATCCACATGGTAACCGTAGAGCCGGCTCAACACTTCGGTCCGGATCACATCGTTCGCCTTGCCGGAGACAGCGCAGCAGTTGGCGAGATACACGATGCGGTCAATCA
>DAIAVG010000452.1 GCA_027445725.1 Acidithiobacillus sp. | reverse complement strand
AGACCATCTCCGGAGAAATCCGGGTGAGCCCCCCCATATAGGGGTGAAGCGCCTCGGGAATGAGGACGCTTCCGTCTTCCGTCTGGCAATTCTCGAGGATGGCGGCCAGGGTGCGCCCCACGGCCAGGGCCGATCCATTGAGGGTATGGACGAGCTGGACCTTCCGGTCCCCGGTCCGGCGATAGCGGATCTGGGCCCGTCGGGCCTGGAAGTCCATGAAGTTCGAACAGGAGGAGATCTCGCGGTACCGTCCCTGGGAGGGAAGCCAGACCTCCACGTCGTAGGTCTTGGCGGAGGAGAAGCCCAGGTCTCCCGTACACAGGGAGATCACCCGATAGGGAAGGCTCAGCCTCTCGAGGATCGTCGTGGCATCCCGGGTGAGCCGTTCGAGGTTCTCCATCGAGCTCTCCGGAGAGGAGAGCCAGACGAGCTCCACCTTGTCGAACTGATGCTGGCGGATCAGGCCGCGGGTATCCTTCCCCGCCGCCCCCGCCTCGCGGCGGAAGCAGGCCGTGTAGGCCGCAAACTTCACCGGCAGATCCGCCTCGTCGAGGATCTCTCCCCGATAGTAGTTGGTCACCGGCACCTCCGCCGTGGGAATCAGGAAGAGGTCGTCGGCGGGCATG
>DAIAVG010000451.1 GCA_027445725.1 Acidithiobacillus sp. | reverse complement strand
CGGTCATGGACCCCTGTCATGACAGGGGCCAGTGCAGGGCCAGCCGCCAGTGACTGAGCACCACCAGCGCGCAGCCCAGACCCAGACCCACGCCGTAGGGGTATTGCCGCTGCACCATGCCCGTGAACAGGCGGTCGCGGGCCACCAGCGCCAGGGTGATGACCCCCGCCGCGAGATAGATCGGGAACAGCACATCCACCCCGCCGAGGGCGCCCATGGCCATGAAAAACTTGACGTCGCCCGCCGCCACCAGGCGCCAGACATAGGCGGGCAGCAGGGCGAGAAAAGCGGCGGCGACCCCCAGCAGGGCGGCGCTCCAGGGCGCGCCCAGGAGACAGCGCCCCGTCAGCGGCAGCACCGCCAGCCCCAGCGCCAGGGCGCTCAGGGTCAGGCGGTTGGGCAACCGCTGGCGACGGTAGTCGCCCTGCGCCCCCCACACCGCCCACAAGGCCACGCCCATTTCCTCCCATCCCACACTTCCTCCCGTTTATGGTCATTGTGAAAAATCCCCTGGGGACTGCCGTCCCGCCTGCGAGAAGGCGATTTTTCGCAATGTTTAGCTACAGTAACTTTGCCCGACTGTATGCTTGCGGAGTGTTACAACCGCTCCACCCCGCAAGTAAAATC
>DAIAVG010000450.1 GCA_027445725.1 Acidithiobacillus sp. | reverse complement strand
CGGAGATATTCAACACGGACCAAGGGGCCCAGTTCACGGCCGATGCCTTCACCGACGTCCTGAAGGCCCACCATGTCGACATCAGCATGGACGGCAAGGGACACTGGCGGGACAACGTCTTCGTCGAGCGGCTCTGGCGCAGCGTCAAGTATGAAGAGATCTATCTCAAGGCCTACGAATCGATCGCGGAAGCGCGTGCCTCGCTTGCCAAATACTTCCATTTCTACAATCATGAGAGGCGTCATCAGGCCTTGAACCGGCAGACACCGCGGGAGGCTTACACCGCGGTGCCACTGGGACAGGCGGCTTGATCAACACGGCGGATGTTCTCTCTAAGAAACCGGAGAAACTGTCCAAGGGATGGGGTCCAGCTAGTGTAGTGCTTCATTCTGTTTGGAACTTAAGCGGCTATTTGCACGAATGACCTTTTGCAAGATATCGCGAGCGCTCTTGGTCCAAATGAATGGCTTGGGGTTGGTGTTGTGATGGGCGATGTAGTCTTCGATGGCGCTGACCAACTCGGGCACACTGGTGAACACACCGCGGCGCAATCGTTCCACCGTGATGTCCCGAAAGAATCGCTCAACCATATTCAACCACGACGCCGAGGTCGGCGTGAAATGCATG
>DAIAVG010000449.1 GCA_027445725.1 Acidithiobacillus sp. | reverse complement strand
TACGCTGCCAGAAAATATATCGCCTCAGCATGTACAAATTGGCCAAGGCAAAGAGCGTGGTCAGCTGAGCACCGTTTTTGGCCAGTCCGCGATAGCGAGTGCGTCGGTAGCCGAACTGGCACTTCAGCACCCGAAAGACGTGCTCTCCCCGCGCACGGATCCGGGCAATGGCGCGGTTGTAGCGTTTGAGTGCCGCCAATCCGGTTTTCTGCCCAGGATAGCGTCGCCGCGCTACCGCGTTCCGTATGCCTCGGGCCGCCAGCGTGTCATGCACCTGGGGATAGTCGTAGCCCCGGTCAGCGAGGACCACCGACTCCTCTCCGGTAAGGAGCCCATCCAACATCTGATGATCCGGTACCTTGGCCGCGGTGAAGTCCACTGCCTGTACGATACCTTGGAGATCCGTTGCCACATGCGCCTTCATCCCGAAATACCACTGATTCCCTTTCTTGGTGGAGCTCATCTCCGGATCCCGCTGGCGGTCTCGGTTCTTGGTGGAGCTCGGGGCGTGAATCAAGGTGGCGTCCACGGTCTTGCCTTCCTGCAGCAAGAGCCCTTTCTCCCGCAACACAGACTGCACCTCGGCAAAGATGGCCTGAGCCAGCGCATGGCGCTCCAGTAAGCGGCGGAACTTCAGG
>DAIAVG010000448.1 GCA_027445725.1 Acidithiobacillus sp. | reverse complement strand
TCACCAGCGTACCGGCGACGATCATGACATCCGACTGGCGCGGGCTCGGGCGGAACACGACGCCGAAACGATCGAGGTCGTAACGTGACGCCCCGGCGTGCATCATCTCCACCGCGCAGCAGGCAAGACCGAATGTCATCGGCCACAACGAGCCCGTGCGCGCCCAATTCAGCAGGTTATCGACCTGGGTGGTGAGAAAGCCCCGCTGAGCGAACCCTTCTTGCTCTTCCGTCAATCCCACTCGAGCGCCCCTTTTTTCCACTCGTAGATGAAGCCCACGGTGAGGATGCCGAGGAATATCACCATGGCAATCAGCCCCGCGACGCCGATCTTCCCGAGCGCGACCGCCCAAGGGAACAGAAACACCACTTCGAGATCGAAGACGATGAACAGAATCGCCACGAGGTAGTAGCGCACGTCGAATTTCATGCGGCTGTCTTCGAATGCGTCGAAACCGCATTCGTACGCGGAAAGCTTGTCGCGGTCGGCGGGATTGCGGGAGAAGAAGCGGCCGACGAAGGTGCCGAGGGTCAGCATCACCAGCGCCACCGCGGTGGCGACGACGAGGAAAATCAAGATCGGCAGATAATTGTTCAGCATGCTTCCTTCGCCCGGCCAGCTAAAAGCAAACAGAAGACCCTC
>DAIAVG010000447.1 GCA_027445725.1 Acidithiobacillus sp. | reverse complement strand
ATGGGCTCGTGGATGCCGACGCGGCGGCCGTGGCAGCCGGCGTGCTCGCGCCCCGTACGGGCCCACCCCGGCGTCCGCCGGTCGCGTGGCGCCCGGGCCGGGCGGCCTTCCGGGAGGATCGGGCCTTGCTGTCGGCCGCCCAGGCCGGAGATCGGCATGCGGCCCGCATGCTGCGGCGCCGCGCTTGCGCCGGGGAGCCCGTGGCGCAGTCGCTGTTGGGGACCCTCTATAACCGTGGCTGGGGGGTGGCCATGGACCCGCGCGCCGCCCACGCCTGGTGGACACGCGCGGCCCGGCACGGGGTCGTGACTGCCATCTACAACCTCGGGATGACCTGGGCGATCGGGCGCGGGGCGACCCCGAACCCCACGGTGGGGTATGCCTTGATGCGTGCGGCGCAACGACGAGGGTTCTCGTTCCCGCCCATGCGCCGCGCTTTGCGACACGCTCAAACGCTCTTGAGCGCGCCCGCCCGCGCCCAAGCCGAGCGGCTGGCGCGGCGCTTCGCGGCCAATCCTCTGCGCATTCCCTAAGTGGCGGATCGGGCACGCAGGATGGGGTCCTGGTGGTGTGACGCGCCAAGTGGCATCAGGCCCGCAGGGGGTTGGGGTGGGCTCTGGGGTCGGATACTTATCACCGGCC
>DAIAVG010000446.1 GCA_027445725.1 Acidithiobacillus sp. | reverse complement strand
CCACCTGCTCCTGCTCGCAAACGAGTACCTCGCCAACTTGCTGTACATCGACGACGACACAACAGTGTTCGACAACGCAGCAATGCTCTACGACGCAACAGTGCAGTACATCACAAAGCTGTTCCCAGGGGGCTTATGTGATTGGCGAAAGCCCCGGTGTCACAACGAGTTGTAACGGCCAATCAAGTTCGCAATGCGCCAACTCTAACGGCGGGCTATCAGTGTGCTATGAAGGAACGTGCCGGACATTTTATAGCAACAGTTCGACTTACGGTGGAGCAAACACATCTGGCAGCACAGCGGACTGGGGTTGCGGGGTTTGCAACTACACAACAGCATTACCAAGTTGCCCATCAAGCCAGGCATTCACAGTTTACCTTTTTTCGGACTGCTTTGGATCTGGGCCACAGGTTGTATTAGGCGGAACCAATGTTTGTACGCCTGTCACGACTTGCTCTCCTGTTACCACCTGCAATCCGGTCACTACCTGCAATCCTGTCACCACTCAATCTTGCCAGGTCGAATGATGAAACTCCGCGCCGCCATCTTGCTCGCCCTTTTCTCCGGCCCGGCTCAAGCCGCCTCCGTGTACGGCATTGCCCAGGACGACCTCAACATGAACACCCTGGGCACGCCGTATATC
>DAIAVG010000445.1 GCA_027445725.1 Acidithiobacillus sp. | reverse complement strand
ATTACCGCGTTCGCGTGCGCGGCGGCAACGAGTCAGGACACGACCAGACGATATCCCCCCAGAGCGATCCACCGGCCACGCGCCGCGCAGACGGCTCGGGCGCTGCGTTACATGTCGCGGTCATCGGTTCCGGTGGCGCCGCCATGGCGGCAGCCTTGAAGGCTGTGGAGCGCGGGGCGCGCGTCACCCTGATCGAGTGCGGCACCATCGGCGGCACATGCGTCAACGTCGGTTGCGTGCCCTCCAAGATCATGATCCGCGCGGCGCACATCGCGCAGCTGCGCCGCAAGAGCCCATTCGATGGGGGCATTACTGCCGAGGCGCCGGTGATCCTGCGCGAGCCGCTGCTCGCGCAGCAGCAGCGGCGCGTCGAGGAGCTGCGGCGCATCAAGTACGAGAACATTCTTGACAGCACTGCGGCCATCACCGTGCTGCACGGGCACGCCCGCTTCCGGGACGGCCACACCCTGAGCGTGCGCTTGAATGCGGGCGGCGAGCAAGCGGTGACATTCGATCGCTGCCTGATTGCCACCGGCGCGAGCCCGGCGGTGCCCCTGATCACCGGCCTGAGGGACCGGCCCTATTGGACCTCGACCGAAGCGCTCAAGAGCAATACCATCCCGCCGCGCCTCGCCATCATCGGCG
>DAIAVG010000444.1 GCA_027445725.1 Acidithiobacillus sp. | reverse complement strand
GAAACCGTGTTCTGGGCGGGGCAGTGCTGGGCGGTGGATGTGGCATGGCGCGGGAGCCTGGCGAAATCCCTATCCATCCCATTCCATGCCGGGGGAGTGCTTTCGGTGGATGAGCCCTGCGGCTCCAGGGCTGCAAAGGCGGCCTTTCTGATGGATTACCCGTCGGCACAGGGGGTGGATATGGAAAGTGGTGCCATTGCCGCCGCAGCGCATGACGCGGATACTCCCTTCATCGTCATCCGCAGTGTCGTGGACCCTGCGGATCAGTCGTTGCCGGCGGTGGCCACGACGAGTGTCGACGCCTACGGGCGGCCGCAGGCCCTCCGCCTGGCGCGCGGGTTGTTGCGCCATCCTGCCGAGTTATCCACTTTGCTGGGTTTGGGTGGGCAGATGCAGAAGGCGCTGAGAACGCTCCGCACGGTGGCGCCGGCCCTTCGTTACGCGGGAAAGGCGGCATGAAGGCCCTGTTGACCGGGGCATCTGGTTTCGTCGGTGGCGCGGTGCTGCGCCGCCTGCTCGCCGAAGGTCTGGAGATACGAGTGCTCCACCGCACCGGCGCTGATCCGGCCAACTGGGAAGGGCTGGACGTGGAGCTGGTGGTCGGGGATCTCACAGACGGCCCGGCTCTGGACAGCGCGGTGGCTGGC
>DAIAVG010000443.1:413-648 GCA_027445725.1 Acidithiobacillus sp. | reverse complement strand
CGAGAAGGGCTTTCCCGTCTCGACCAACCTGCGCCTGGCCATCACCCATCTGGCGCGTTTACACGCCAAGGTCGCCCGGCAACGGCACGATTTTTTACACCAAACCAGTGCCCAATTGGTGGCCCGGTTTGGGGCTTTAGCCACGGAGATGTTGGATGTGGCCAGTATGGTCCGCAGCGGTGGTGCCCATAAGAAAGGCTTGAATCGTGAGATCCATGCCGCCTCCCCAACGACG
>DAIAVG010000443.1:0-403 GCA_027445725.1 Acidithiobacillus sp. | reverse complement strand
CAAGAAGAAAACGCTCTCGGACCGGCAGCATCAGTGTCCGCATTGCGGCGCCGCCTGTGGCCGCGACGAGAATGCGGCCCGGGTGTTGTGGCGGTGGATGGAATCAAGGTTATCCGGGCAGGAACTGTCCGAGGTGTGGAGCGGTGGCAGTTTCACCGCCACGAGGCACGAAACTCCCGCCATAGCCGTTTAGGCTTGGTGGGGGTAGTTCATAACCACAGATCCCACCACTTCTTGGAGGGTCATCTCTGCACACGTCAGTGACTCGGTGTCCTCCTCAAATACCGAGTCCAACACCTTGGCGCACTCCTCTCTATCCAGGGTATGCTCAAACCAGCGCATATACACCGTTTCCCCGTATGTGTGCTGATGAATGATGGCAAACGGTTTCTTGTTATCCAGG
>DAIAVG010000442.1 GCA_027445725.1 Acidithiobacillus sp. | reverse complement strand
CGAAGTTGTTGTCTCCTTCAGCCACCGTTGGCAGATCGAGCCCATCTTTCACAACCTCAAACGCTGCTGGGGCATCAATCACCTCTGGCAGCCACGCGGGAACGGCAGGGCCAGATGGGATTTGCTTTCGTGGACCAGCTCCAGACCAAAGTCTACGAATACGCCGTGCTGGTGACGGATCTCCAAGAAAGCATTCTGGGCATCGCGCAGTTATACCGCGACCGGGCGGATGCGGAGAACGGTTTTGACGAACTCAAGAATCAATGGGGATAGGGTAGTTATACCACCCGGGATCTGGCGCATTGCCGACTCTCTGCCCGTGCGGTGGGATTGGTATACAAGTGGTGGAGCTGGCATACCCGGCTGGCCTTCCCGACATCCGAAAAGAGGCCATCACCAGCCGCCCATTGCTGTTATCCGCCGTCAGCCGGAGCGCGAAACATGCTGGTCAGACCCAGATTTATCCGACGCCCATGCATGCGGCTCAACAAAAGATGGAGCAAAAAGGCCAAATGGAGCACAACGTTTTGTTGTAACTAGCTGTTTTATATGGTGCCCCGAGCGCGAATCGAACGCGCGACCTACCGCTTAGGAGGCGGAAAACGCCCCCTTTTCAATCAGCGCTATACCGTATAAAAAATAACAAAAA
>DAIAVG010000441.1 GCA_027445725.1 Acidithiobacillus sp. | reverse complement strand
CGCTCCGCCGCTGCTCACGCAGCCTTGTTCGTCGGTTTCGTCGCAAACGCCGCTTGAATATCACGCGTTGTTGCGCCGCTTGCGATGAGCGCACGCACGATTAAATCCAGTGAAACGGAAGGATCGCCCGCTTCAATTCTTGCCTCGCCAGCGGTTTACGCTGCTTACTCGGACCAAAGAATATAGTCAGTATCGACATAAACACAAGAGGCATTTGCAAGGTGACCGGCGCCGGGGCATGCGCCTGAAACCCGGCCCGAACCTGCCCGTCTTAGCTCAATATAAAGCACTTTCGCCGGTAAAAGGGCGATAAAAAACCCGGCGAAGCCGGGCTAATCGTCTAAATTAGAGATTTGTAGCATAGAAAATTCGGAATAGGCGGACCCGCGAACGCGAACGCTGTCTTATTTTACAACGATCTTGCCAAACATGCCCGTTGCCGCATGACCAGGGATCTGGCACACGTAGTAGTATGTGCCCGCTGCCGGGCGCCAGGTGAAGTCCGTGTATCCGAACCCCCCACTCTTGGGAACCGGACTAAATCCCGTACCTGCGATAATGGGGTCGATGACCGGCATAACTGCATAAGGCGGTCCCTTCTTGGTAATGTCTAAACTATGACCAAATCCCTTGTTGGTGTTGATGAAGGTGA
>DAIAVG010000440.1 GCA_027445725.1 Acidithiobacillus sp. | reverse complement strand
CTATATGATTGAAACATAGTTGTATGCTGGGCAGCCATGCTAATCAAACGGTTAGTGCATTTATGGGAAGCCTGGACGGTGATGGGGTTGTATACTGTAACTCCTCATCATTGAATTTTCTTCTAAAAAAAGATGTATACCAGCCATTGTTTACGGACAAAAAATATCACCCTGGTCTGCGCAGGTTTTCTATCCCCGGTGTGCGGGTTACTTCCAATGACAGGATCGCAGCGTAACCGGACGTCCAGAAATTGGTGGTCAGTACGCAGCGCGCTTGGGTAACGTTTGCTGGACACAGGAGAATGGACGGGTTATTGGACAGAATCAGGGCTGGAAATTGCCCCAAAACTGTCCATCAACCGAGCGTCAATTAAAAAATACATGAATTCTGTCGCTGACACCAAAGAGTGAGCCATCCAGCGATGCCCTATAACACCGGCACTGAATGATCAGAGGCTCTCTTGCTCTGGTGACTTCCGTGATGCACCGACCTTGATGAGGCAGCAATAGGTGTCAATCAGCGTCAGCCATTGACCCTGCGTCAGCACAAAACATTTGCCACCTATGGAGTGTTATAACGCTTCGCAACTCTATGGACTAAAACATGAATATCAAATTTTGATCTGATCAAAGGTGAACCAACCTGACGCTGAT
>DAIAVG010000439.1 GCA_027445725.1 Acidithiobacillus sp. | reverse complement strand
TGAAGACCACAGTCCGCCCGATCTGCTCCTCCTCAAGCTTATGCCATGATCGGCTCACCTCTCCCCCCGTCATCCCCCATTTGCCGACGATCTTCCAGGTACCCAGGAGATAGGAGGGCTTCAACCACGCCGGATGCGGGCGGACCTCGGTGACCGGCGGGAGGTGGACCGACGGAGGTGTTGTAAAGACCATATGAAAGCCCCCGCCTGGGGCTGGCACGAGCCGAATGGCGGCCACCGCCGGGGTACACAGACACCCCATCATCCGCAGGATGCCGACTAGCCGATATGTCATGGTACGGACCCCGCAGGACAGGATGACGTGAAGGTCGACCGGGATACCCAGGTCCCCTGGTTCCAATAATGCCCCGACACCCGGTCCCGGGTATAGAGGCCGCAGGATGTTTTTAGGACACCATTAATTGTGACATGATCATAATGCGTGAAGTCACCGGGTACCGAAGGATAGACTATGTAAGTGGCAGATTTATAGAGGTTTTATTGGTCGGGGCGAGAGGATTTGAACCTCCGACCACCTGAACCCCATTCGCACAAACGCCCCATAGGAATCAATGCCTTAGAGCGTAACCCCTTCATATTACGACTTTAGTTGTCCAAGTCTTTCCTTCAGATGGGCACGACTTTCGGTACTCG
>DAIAVG010000438.1 GCA_027445725.1 Acidithiobacillus sp. | reverse complement strand
CCCCGTGGCCGTTCGGGATGGCGTACCGATCACCTTGGCGCAAATTGCTCGGGTGCAGCTAGGCCCCGTACTGCCGAGTGGCATCGCCGAGCTGAACGGACAAGGGCAGGTAGTGGGAGGGATCGTCATGATGAATCAGAGCGGTAATGCCAACGCACTGATTCGGAAGGTGGCGCAAAAGCTGCATGGCCTACAATCCTCCCTCCCCGCAGGGGTGCGGATCGTCACCACGTACAGCCAGCGTCCCCTCATCCAACGCAGTATTGCCACGCTCAGTGGCAAGCTGCTTGAAGAGTGTGTTGCCGTCCTCCTGATTACTTTCCTGTTTTTGCTGCGCGCTCGTTCCGCTCTGGTGGTGCTGATCACCCTGCCGGTCGGCATTCTGGCCGCTTTTGCGATCATGTATGGCTTGGGAATCTCGGCCAACATCATGTCTCTTGGCGGAATCGCCATCGCCGTGGGGGTCATGGTGGACGCCCCTGTCGTCATGATCGAGAACATGCACAAGCGGATGGAGGAGGGCAGGGAGCGAAACCCCTGGATCGCAGCGCGCGAGGCGGCACTCGAAGTCGGACCGGCACTGTTCTTTTCGCTGTTGATCATTACGGTATCCTTTCTTCCGATTTTTGCCCTTGGTGGTCAGGAAGGCAAACTTT
>DAIAVG010000437.1 GCA_027445725.1 Acidithiobacillus sp. | reverse complement strand
AAGAGGAGGGGATTGCGGTGAAGACCAATCCAGAAGAACCTACCGCATTCGATCCCCGCAGCTTCTACGGACGTGGCCAGGCCACCCGTGAGCGCGTAGATGCCTATCTCACCGCTTCCCGTGAAGGCTGGGAGCGATGAGCTATCTGTTCGATACCAACGTCATCATTTACAACACCAAAACCCCCGAAGCGATCATTGCAGCGACTGCGCTGGTACACGGCTTGGCCGTGATTACCCAGAACACCGACGACTTCACACGCCTGGGCATCCCCACTCCCACTGTAACGATGAAACCATGACCGAAATCGACCAGAAACAACTAGGCAACACCCTCTGGGGCATTGCCGATCACCATACCATGACAACCATTGAAGCACCCGCGTAGAAGCGCAAATCCACCATTAGGGTACCCAGGATCAGCACCCCAACATCGGCACTCGGCGAATCCCAACGCGAATCGCGCATCAGGAGAGAAAAAACAAGAGCCACGGCCAGCGCAACGGCCAGTGCTGCCCCAAACTGAGCCAGCAGGATACTGCCCAACAATGGCGCGACAAGCGCTAGCCCGACAGCCCCGACAAACAGCACGGTTCCTGTGGATTTTTGATTTAGGAGACATTAGCAAATAACTTGTACTTTTCATGTAGCAGGCAT
>DAIAVG010000436.1 GCA_027445725.1 Acidithiobacillus sp. | reverse complement strand
TAAAGATCATCGCTCCGCAAACTGGACACAATCTCATTCCTACCAGAAGCCTTCTGCACGCGCTCCTCACCAATTTTCACCTTCCAACCCATGGCAAGTAAATATCATCAAGGTTTTTGGCCTCTGAGGCCATAGGTTTCCAACCAGATTTTGCATATAGCCGAAAAACCCCAGAGCCGAAGCCATGGGGTTGGGGGGCTATTAAGACATGCTTTTCAGTATGGGAAGATACTCTAGCAGCCCGTCGGTTTTGATTTTGGAGTGCTGCGCATTTCCGCCCAGGATTTTTTGAAAATGCCATTTTTTGGGGACTTTGGCGCAGTTATACCCGGTTTTCTGCTGTTTTTATGCATTTTCCTGTCCTATAGGCGCAATACGGCCATGCGTTTCACATTCCACGCGAGGCAAACGAGGCTCCATTCCCCCTGTACCTGTGTCAAGCCGCGTAATGAGAACTGCCGGAAGCCCATCACCGATTTGATGATGCCAAAGACCGGTTCTACCGTTTGCTTGCGGAGTCGGTAGATACCGCGACCCACTTGTGTCTTCAGTCGATGCATCATGGCCTGCATCCGGGTGGCATCCTCTGCCAGCGCCTCCGGCTCGGTATGCCGCTGCCGCCAGTCCGGATGGTGATTTTCCCGAGCGACGGCAATGTAAGTGAG
>DAIAVG010000435.1 GCA_027445725.1 Acidithiobacillus sp. | reverse complement strand
CGGCGCAGATTGCTGACGTGGGTATCGAGGCTGCGGTCGGTGGGCAACAGCCGCCGGCCGAGCGCCTGCAGCATCAGCTCCTCGCGGCTGACGGTGCGCGTGTCGGCCTGGATCAACAGCTCCAGGATGCGCAGCTCCGCGCTGGTGAGCGTCAAGTCCCGCCCGTCGACCATGGCGCGGTGCGCGCGCGGATCGAGGGTCAGCGGCCCGAAGCTGAGCACGCCGGCGCCGGGGTTCTCGGCGATGCGGCGCAGGATCGCGCGGATGCGCGCCACCAGCTCGCGCGGGCTGAAGGGCTTGGCGAGATAGTCGTCGGCGCCCATCTCCAGGCCCACGACCCGATCGACCTCCTCGCCGCGCGCGGTCAACATCAACACCGGCACGCGGCTGACGGCGCGGATCCTGCGCAGCACCTCGAAGCCCGACAGGCCCGGCAGCATCACATCGAGCACCACCAGATCGACGCCGCCGCGCCCGAGCCGCTCGAGGGCGCCCGGCGCGCTGTCGGCGGTCTCGGCCGCGAAGCCCTCCGGCTCGAGGTACTCCGCCAGCATCGTGCACAGCTCCACATCATCATCGACGATCAGCAGGTGGGTCGCCGCGCCCGCCGCAGCCGGACTCACGCCGGATTCTCCAGGCTGAAGAGCTGGCGCTGATCGTCGTAG
>DAIAVG010000434.1 GCA_027445725.1 Acidithiobacillus sp. | reverse complement strand
AACAGTCAATATACTGCCATCTATGCGAGCCGTTACCGGTAAGGACCATGCCAACACATGTCTTCCGCAACGTAGACCGCGCCGTCCCCCGGGGAGTTTTTTTGGCCACCTTGAGGTATTCAGGCGGTTTTTCTGATCGTGAGCGTGAAAGTTACCCCATCGCGGAATCCCGGGGAACTTCAGTGTAAGATGCGCGCCGAACCCCACAATCCGATGACTGTGGCAGGGCAAAGCAAGACCGCCAATCGTTTTGGTACAATTTTGGTACACCGAGTACCGAAAGTCGTGCCCATCTGAAGGAAGGGCTTGGACAACTAAAGTCGTAATATGAAGGGGTTACGCTCTAAGGCATTGATTCCTATGGGCCGTGTGTGTGTATGGGGTTCAGGTGGTCGGAGGTTCAAATCCTCTCGCCCCGACCAACATCCCCTCTATAATCAAGTAGTTCCAACACACTTTCCCGCAGCCTTCGGTTTCAACAAAACGAGTGCGGGACTTTTGCGGGACTCCACCCCGCAGACCCGATTGGCCGCCTCGATGAGCTGACTGAGTTCCGTCGCCGAATAGTGGTCGGTGATACGCGTCGATTTATGGCCGAGCAAGTCCTGGTTCACTTCCTTCGAGACACCACTCGTTCCGGTCCCGTCGTTGCCCTACCGGCCATCAGG
>DAIAVG010000433.1 GCA_027445725.1 Acidithiobacillus sp. | reverse complement strand
CTCCTCGCCGCCGCGCTGCCGGAGCTCATCGGACTGGGGTACGCATCCCTCGAGCAGGAGCTGCGCACGCGCCTGCACGGGGCATCCGGGCTGAAGGTGTTCGACGTACTGCAGGACCGGACGATCCGGGTGTCTTGGAAGCACGAGCTGCGCGAGCCGCTGCAGAGCATCTTTGGCGGGCGGATTTTCGCGCCGATCCTCGGCGCATGCGAAGATGCGCATAGGCGCGTATTGCGCGGCCGCGTCTTCGTTGCCCTGCACATGCATGCCGGCGACGGCAACGTACATACCAACATCCCGGTAAACTCCGACGACTACCTGATGCTGCGCACCGCGAGGGCGGCAGTCGCGCGGATCATGGCAGTCGCACGCCGGCTGGACGGCGTCATCTCGGGCGAGCACGGCATCGGCATCACGAAGCTGGAGTTTCTCGAGGAGGCCGAGACGCGCGAGTTCCGTGCCTACAAGCAAAGCATTGATCCCCAGGGCCGCTTCAACAAGGGCAAGCTCTTGCCGGGCGGGGACCTGTCGAATGCCTATACGCCGAGCTTCAACCTGCTCGGCCACGAGTCGCTCATCATGCAGCAGTCGGCGATCGGCGGGATCTCCGCCGCCATCAAGGACTGCCTGCGCTGCGGCAAGTGCAAGCCGGTCTGCGCCACGCACGTAC
>DAIAVG010000432.1 GCA_027445725.1 Acidithiobacillus sp. | reverse complement strand
CCATTTCCGTGCCCCTGGCCTTTGCCATACTGACGATCCTCTTCCTCCGTCTGACCCTGCACAAAATGCCGCACATCGACATGGCCGTATCCGCCTGGCTGCCTCTCGGTCCCCTGGGCACCGGTTCACTGGCAATGCTGGTGCTGGGTCCCTCTGATCAGTATGCCTTTGCTAACAGTTCCATGGCGGCAGTGGGTGCGTTGGGAGAGCCCGTTGGTATCATCACGGGCCTCGTATTGTGGGGTTTCGGGTTGTGGTGGATGGCGATTGCCATATTTTTCACCTTGCGCTATCTGAATGAGGGCCTACCCTTCAACATGGGCTGGTGGGGTTTCACCTTCCCTCTGGGCGTCTTTACGGCGTCCACCTATGCCCTGGCGAGGGAAACGAGGTTCGTAGTGTTCGATCATATCGGTGCCGCTTTTACCATTCTCCTGGCCTTTTTCTGGGTGGTGGTGACCTGGCGGACCTTTGGCGGCATGTGGGTCGGGCGCCTGTTCCGTGACCCCTCCCTTTCGGAAGAAACCGCCATGTTGATCGACAGCAAAGAAGACGTGCAGCGACTGATTACAAAAGAGGACGTGATCAAGGATCTTAGGAGTTGAGTGGTGTTCTTGTTGGATCAACTTGAAAGGAGAATGGACATGAGCAACGAATCAAATCTGTTGAGCCGCAG
>DAIAVG010000431.1 GCA_027445725.1 Acidithiobacillus sp. | reverse complement strand
ATTGTCCACGTAATCCATGGGGTTCATACAACTGCCGATTTTATTGGGGTTGCAACTGGGCACACTGACCATTGCGAGCACTTGCCCGGTACGGACATCCATCACCACCGCAGAACCATTGGTTGCTCCGAAATGGCGCTGCGCCGCGAGCAAGGTCATATAAGCCCAATACTGAATCTGAGGATTGATGGTCAGGTGCAGCCCATGTCCGGCATGCGGCAGGCGGAGAATCTTGTCCACATGCAGAATCTGCCCGTGACCATCTTGGAGAACCAGTTCTTTACCCAGTCGAGCAGAGAGCCATTGGTTATACCCTAATTCCAGCCCAGCGCTCCCCTGGTGCTGCAGATTTACCAGACCCAGCAGCGGTGCCGTTACTGCCCCTAATGGATAATAACTGCGGCTGGTCTTTTGCACATAGATACCGGGAACATGCAGTGCTGTAATTTGTCGCCCCAGGGCGGGAGGAACCTGTCGCATTATGTATGTGTAATCCGCCCCACCACTTGCCACTCGCTCCGTAAAAGTAGCGATGCTCAGTTGCAATGCGTGCGCGAGTTGCCTCAATTGGGGCTGATATTGATCGAGAATTGCCGGATCAGCCCAAATCGTCACCGCTTTGACATTCACAGCCAGAGGATCACCATTCCCGCACGTAATGATTCCGCGCTCGCTGG
>DAIAVG010000430.1 GCA_027445725.1 Acidithiobacillus sp. | reverse complement strand
TAGGGGATGCCGATGTGGAGCAGCAGACGCACGCTGGGGACATTATGGGAGTCGGCCAGATCCTGCCAGATGGCGATCGGCGTGCGTGAGAAGGTGTTGCTGTAGTTGGTCGGACGATAATCATGACCATCGGGCAGCTTTACGCATAGCGGCGTGTCCTTGATGAGCGACACCGGTGTGAAGTAATGGCGGTGGCCGGCGGCCTTGAGGGCCGGGGCGTCCATGGCGGCGGCATAGACGAAGGGCTTGAAGCCCGAGCCCGGCTGGCGATAGGCATACAGGGCGCGATCGAAGTGGCTCAGCTTGTAGCTAAAGCCGCCGTTTAGAGCGAGGATTGCGCCGGTGCGGGCATTGAGGGAGATGAGCGCCCCCTGGACTCGGGGTATCACCGCAAGCTGCCAGCCGGGATCACGAACGCGCTGCCAGACCTTGGTGGCGCCCCAGGCGCGGTTGCCGGATCCGGCATTGGTCGCGGCCACATAGTGGCGCAACCATATGAGGTCGCCGGGTTTGAGGACCTGGTTTACGGCGGTTGCCTGAAGGCCCTGTGGCGGGAGATGGACCCAGGAGACGCCGGTGCGATCGATGATGATGTCGCGATGCCCCTCGAGGCGCACACGCGCCTGATGGGGGCCGCTTTGCAAGACCACACCCCAACGCAGATTGGCCGGATCGTGG
>DAIAVG010000429.1:404-682 GCA_027445725.1 Acidithiobacillus sp. | reverse complement strand
TATCTCATGGGATGCGCCAGTGTCCACAGCACGGATGGCCAGGCGGTCGGCGCCCTGTATCAGAGTCTCGGCACCCATCTTACGCCACTGGAACAACGCGTATTCCCCTTGCGTTCCCTGCCCCATTTTGACGCGCAGGCGCAGGTCGAACCGGCGCCACTGCCGAGCTTGCTCAAGGGGTATTTGAGGGCCGGGGTGCGCCTCGGTGGTGAGCCCTTCTGGGATCCGCAATTCCATTGCGCGGATTTTTTCGTCTGGTGCGAGTCGACGCTGATCTC
>DAIAVG010000429.1:0-394 GCA_027445725.1 Acidithiobacillus sp. | reverse complement strand
TAAATGATGCGTCGTAAAAAACCCGCCCCGGTATTGGTGCCATATCCGGGGCGGCGCTGGCGTCGCTCGCGGCCCAAGGCTGTGCGGCGCATCTGGCGGCTGCCGGTGCTGGTATTTTATCTGCTTCTGGCCTTTCCGTTAGCGGTGTGGACCTGCGCCCGAAAGCCCGCACCGGACGCCGGTAGCTATCGGGCTTTTGCTTGGTGGAGTCGGCAGGCCCTGCGCATTTTTGGGATTCATCTTCGTGTGGATGGGGTCATCCCGGAAGTGCCGGTGCTGGTCGCCGCCAATCACGTTTCCTACCTCGACATTCTTGCGCTGGCGACCTTGATTCCCAGCCGTTTCGTAGCGAAGAAGGAAATGCGCGCATGGCCCTTTTTCGGGATTATGGGTG
>DAIAVG010000428.1 GCA_027445725.1 Acidithiobacillus sp. | reverse complement strand
CGCGAGCCGCGGCTGAGGCTCGCCATGGCGTCCTATTTTCCGCTAAGATGTGGCCACGGAGAGGCACAAAGGATGACTGTTTTCACCATTGGCTATGAAGGACTGGACATTGAGGCGTTTATGGCGCTGCTCGCTAAGCACGGCATCGAAACGGTCGTTGATGTCCGCGAAACTCCTCTGTCGCGTAAACCCGGGTTCTCGAAGAAGGCGCTGGCAAGTGTCCTAAACCTTTCCGGTTTGGAGTACGTCCATATGGTCGATCTGGGCTGTCCCAAGCCGGTGCGTGATCGTTACCGTAGGGACGGAAACTGGAGGCGCTACACAGACGGCTTCCAGAAGCACATCGAGACGCAAAGGGCTGCCATCGCCGAACTGTCAAGGTTGGCGAGTTCCTCGAACTGCGCATTGCTGTGCTACGAGGCCGACTTCAATGTTTGCCACCGCTCGATGGTGGCCAATGCCGTGCGCGACTACTGCGGCGCGGACGTCGAGCACATCAAGACCGCGGACGCTAGAACAACGCGCCCTGCTGGTCGTCAACTGGTTTTGGCTCAGGGAGGAGGCCATAAAACCATGGAAAAAAAAGACACATTCCAGAACGATCTTGACCATATCTACGCAGCATATAGCCACTGTGCCTCCTGCATACCGAAGGAGGAACTCTTCACAGACGGGCGATCCGTTC
>DAIAVG010000427.1 GCA_027445725.1 Acidithiobacillus sp. | reverse complement strand
ATGTAATGATAGGACTCGTTGATAAAATGCTTTTGTACATACTTGTCCGGGCTGCGCGTAAAAGCGAGCCAGGCAAAGCGGGAAACGATGTGCTGCACCACCGGCTGGGCGAAAGAACCGGCCCGCACGGCCTGCGCCAATTCTACGGCCTTGCCCAGTTTATCCACTTCGACGACATAGGGCACCACATGGACACGGTCTGCCTCGTACACCATACCCGCCCCAAACAGGGCGGCGATGCCGATGGCCGACAGGGCAGCGATGCGCCAGTTCCGCGCCTGGGCGATGTAGGAGCCGTAGCGCTCAAGCCATTCCTGGCGGGCGGCCAGATAATCGGGATTGCTCGACATGAAAAAACCCTCTCAGATGATTCCTGAGCGGGTATGGATCAAGGGCTGGAGAGATAATCGCGGAACCATATCAACATCTGTCAACTGTGGTTGACATCCGAGCGCATAGCAACTATGGTTGTCATATGCTTGAGCTCATAGAAACCAACGTGTTCAGGAAATGGCTCGAAGGTCTGCGCGACCACCAGGCCCGCGCAAGGATTCAGGTGCGGATGCGCCGATTGAGCCTTGGGAACCCTGGAGACGTGAAGCCTGTAGGTGAAGGCATCTCGGAAATGCGGATTGACTACGGTCCTGGCTATCGCGTCTATTTCATGAGGTGCGGACCAGTTGTGGTG
>DAIAVG010000426.1 GCA_027445725.1 Acidithiobacillus sp. | reverse complement strand
TTCGACTTAGGTCTTGGGATATTTTTGGGAGAGACGCTCCTTAAATCCGTGCAGTACAGCCGCATAGCTGGAGGTGCCCTTCCCTATGAAATCAGGCAGATACACGCACAGCGTTGCACGCTATACAGGTCCTGCCGCGAATGGGGTTCAGGTGGTCGGAGGTTCAAATCCTCTCGCCCCGACCAAAATCCCCCCATAATATCAATCGGTTACATCCACACTTTTTCGAGGCGCGGACTTCACCAAGACGAGTGCGGGACTTTTGCAGGACCCCTCCCCGCAGAGCCGGTTGGCCGCCTTGATAAGAGTATTGAGTTCCGCCGCCGAGTAGTGGTCCGTGATGCGCCGCGACTTATGGCCGAGCAGGTGTTGGCGATCATGTAAAACCGCGCCTTTTTGGCACAAAGACGCGGATTCCCGATTACCGCGGGGCATAGCCCTGCTCCGCCAGGTCTTCACGCAACCGTTCCGCAAGGCACTGCATCGCGGTGGCCTCGTCGTCGGATAGGGCGAGCGTCCGGTCGTGATCCCAGGTGGCGCGCTTTAGGAACTGGGCAAAGGCGTAGGCCTCGTCGGGCTAGGCCTGCTCAACGCGCAGGCAGAGAGGGTCGGGGGGCGGTGTGTCTTTTAGGATCGTATCGAATCTTCCGGTCATAACGGTTTTTTCTTCTTGCGAAGCGCCATGCGC
>DAIAVG010000425.1 GCA_027445725.1 Acidithiobacillus sp. | reverse complement strand
TGGCGATCGGCGAACAGACCGGCGCCATCGAGGTCATGGCAGAGAAGGCCGCGGATTTCTATGAGGGTGAGGTGAGCGAGACTGTGGCGCGCATGTCGACACTCATGGAGCCGATCATCATGGTGGTGTTGGGCATCATCGTCGGCACCCTGGTCGTCGCCATGTATATGCCGATATTCGAGCTCGGCGCGGTCGTGACCCATGGCGGCTGATCGTAGGAACCCGCGCCGGCCGCCGCGGCATTCGAGGGCAGTTATCGGGTAATAATATAATATTGCCATTTTCTGAGGTCATGGACGACCTACGCAAGGCGGTCCGCCTGCCTTGTGATCAACCGGACGCCGGCTACACCGGGGTCACGCAGATGGGCCAGGGCAACCTGCTGATCTCGGTGGGATCCTTTAGTTCGGTGTTGAGCTCATTTAATACCGATCTCGCGCCCGAACAGTTTCCGGCGGGGGCGAGCATCGTCGCCGATTCCGAGTATGCCCCCATGGCCGGGGCCCTTCAGAGCGCCCTTGAATATTTCACCGGAGCGAGCGGGCCGCAGCCGCCGTGCGCCCCCAAATTCGTGATCCTCATCACCGATGGGCAGCCCACCATGGGGCTCAAGGGCCATGTCTACCCACCCCTTGGGAGCGCCGCGGCCACGAACTATAACGAAACACAGGCCGATGACAATGCGGTAAACGAG
>DAIAVG010000424.1:270-699 GCA_027445725.1 Acidithiobacillus sp. | reverse complement strand
ATGTTGCGGCGCTCGGGGAAGGAGCGGCGGCAGGGAACGAATCGCTCGACCGAGACCCCGTTGGGAACGGTCGTCAGCTTGTCCGGGTCGGCCCCGTCACTGATCTGCGCGGCGGCCATGCCCGCGTAAAGGTTGACCACCCGCCAGGCCTGCCGATAGCTCACCCGTCCCAGCAGCTCGAAAAAATCGATCCAGAGGTGACGCAGGTGATGCACCCGCCCGGGCCGCTGCAGGAATTCATCGTCCTCGTGGATCCAACTTGCCCGCATCATGTCCAGGCGTCTTTCCTTGGTATAGATTCCGTGCTCGGAAATGATCAATGGCCGGGCCCAACGATCGCTCAGCACGGCGGCGAGATAACCGGCATAGCCGGTGGAAGGACTGTGCAGCACCCGGGCCCGCGGGGCTCGCTCCACGGCGGCCTGCAGG
>DAIAVG010000424.1:0-260 GCA_027445725.1 Acidithiobacillus sp. | reverse complement strand
TAGTCCCACGCCGCGCGGCCCTGCAGAAACGCCTCGTGGGTGATGTGGAAGTTCGCGCTGCAGCGGCTCAGATCGAGGGGCGCGTCCGCGCCGGCAATGCATTGGCGCATCTGCGCATGCCCGGAGCGCACGGCATCGAGCTGCGCGGCGCCGCCTCGGCCGCCCGTGGTGCGCGCGGGCGCGTCGAACAGGAAATACTCCGCGTAGTACTCGACATTGGCGGGCAAGGCGTACGGGGTGCCGCGATAGTCCTGGCGCGC
>DAIAVG010000423.1 GCA_027445725.1 Acidithiobacillus sp. | reverse complement strand
AAACTGGAAGGCAGCTTTGAGCGACTACTGTATGCCAAATGCGGGAATGTACCAAATACGGCAACACTAGCCAGAGGCCCAGTTTGAACGCAATCTGTTCGGCGGTTTTATCCACGCCGCCAAAATCAGCGTGGATGGTCACAGCGTTCGTTGGAGCGCATCTCTTTTGTGCTATAGTGCATGCGTGCAGTGGTGCATGTCATGGAGGCTATCATGCAGAACGTTAAAACGATTGGGAGCAATGGCCAGATTTCTTTTGGCAAACGGTATGCGGGCCGTCAAGTATGCGTGGAAGAACAAGAGCCCGGGGTATGGTTGGTACGAACCGTGAAGATCATCCCTGACAATGAGCTTTGGCTGAACACGCCCAAGGCGCAAAGCGATCTGCAACGTGCTCTGGCTTGGGCATCGGCGCATCCGGCGGATGATACCGACACCCCGCACGCTCTGGATCAAATGATCCGTGGGTGATCCGGTTCGTCTGGACCTGAATAATCCGGTATTCCAGGAAAACCTGCTTGCCTTGCCCAAGCCAGAACGCCATTCTGCCCTGGAGACCTTGAGAAAGATTTTGCACATGACCTGGGATCAGGTCTACCGGGATAAGGGGTTGCGATGGGAGAAAATTCTGAGTGTGACGCCGCCCAAAGGTATTGCTGCCATCTACTCGCTACGGATCACGCAATCCCGCAGGGCAACCG
>DAIAVG010000422.1 GCA_027445725.1 Acidithiobacillus sp. | reverse complement strand
ACTACGATTTATACATCAACTTCCATACATCTGATCTGCTCGTATCCGCAGCGGGTACACACTCGGCGCTGTGAGACATACAGCCCGGTGATACCCGACTCGCCATCTCCAAATCGCGAACGGACGTTACCCTGTTGGAAGGTTTCCCAACAGGTGAACTCATGAAATAACTTAAACCGGTTTCCTAATCGACACACCTGAAATCTACTGTGTTTGACAAATAACACACCAACGCAAACTCGGTCACAAATCCGCAAGATGGCGACGGCTAACAATCAGCAATTGTGGGCCAGTTGTTTAATCTCATTATCGCGCCCCGTCGCAGCGCGAAACCAGCCAGTGAAACTCGTCCTGCTACCGCACTGGCACGGCAGGCAAGACATTTCCCATTGACGGGAATTCAGCATATAGATTCCGTGGACGGGACTCGAACCCGCATCGCCCGCTGTTCTCCATCATCGCCTGGTTTGCCTTTTTCGGCGCGACCCGATGGGTTCCAGAGCGTGGCGAATCGAACGCCAATGAGCAGACTATCTTTGCCATTAAAATACCACGGACTTTCATCACCGTGCGCCCACGATGAAGAAATTGGAGCGGGCTGCGGGAGTCGAACCCGCCTGGACAGCTTGGAAGGCTATTGCACAAGGCCGATATGCCAAGCCCGCATTTTTACCACGAAATCTCTAATCCCATATAGATC
>DAIAVG010000421.1 GCA_027445725.1 Acidithiobacillus sp. | reverse complement strand
TCGCCTGCATGTAACAGCGCCAAGCGCGAACAGCGCTCGGCCTCATCCATATAAGCCGTGGAGAGCACGATGGTGACACCGCTTTCGCGCAGATTGTAGAGGATCGCCCAGAAATCGCGGCGGGAGACGGGGTCGACCCCCGTGGTGGGTTCGTCTAGCAATAGGATGCGCGGGGTGTGGATCAGCGCGCACACAAGGCCGAGCTTCTGCTTCATTCCACCCGACAGTTGACCCGCGAGGCGGCTCTGAAAGGGCTGCAACCCGGCCGCCGCCAACAGCTCCTTGCTGCGTGCAAGGCGGTCCTTGCGCGATACGCTAAAAAGCTCGCCATAAAAAAACAGGTTTTCCTTGACGGTCAGGTCTTCATAAAGGCCGAAGCGCTGGGGCATGTAGCTTACATGACGCTTGGCCACCTCGGCATCGCGAACGACATCGACACCATCGACGGAAATGACGCCGGAATCCGGTGCCAGGATACCTGCCAGCATGCGCATAATGGTCGTCTTACCGGCCCCATCCGGGCCGACAAGCCCGAATATCTCGCCCTGCAGGATGGCCATGTCGACCTTGTTGATCGCAAGTACCCCGCCGAAGCTGCGGGACACCCCCTGTGTGCGGATGGTAATCTCTGGTGCAGTGGCGCTCATGGGCCGGCTGGCAACAGCCTGATCGTGGCATCGGCCGGCATGCCGGGGAGCAGCTCATGCG
>DAIAVG010000420.1 GCA_027445725.1 Acidithiobacillus sp. | reverse complement strand
CCAGAGGCCTGATTCAAACATTTTGGCGACTTTCTCCCGGCAGGTCAGGGGTTTGCCGGCTTTTGCCAGAACCGTCGCGGCCGCGTCCAAGCCGCTAAGCTTCTCCTCGGTCGGCTCCACAGTCGCCTTCCTGGTTGGCTTGCCGCTCTTGACCGACTTGGCGGCACCTTTGGCCTTCTTAGCGGCAACCTCCGTGCCCGTGTCCGGGCGTCATCCGACTGCCCCAGCGTCGCCTGGGCGGCTTCAAGGCCGTGTAACGCCCGCACCACGCGTCGCCCAGGCGTGCCGGATCTGGTGGACGTTCCAGTTCGGAAATTCTGCCCATTCGCCGCCGCGCCTTCGGAATGGGGCAATGTCGGCATCATTCCACCGGCTGCACCAGCATCCGTACAGAACTCGCCGGTGTCAAAACCGGCCGCCGCACCGATGGTCCGACCACGATCCAACTGGCTTAAAAGATGAATCCAGCAGCATGTCTATTTTCTTGATTGGAGTTCGCGAATGCGCTTCTTCAGCTCTTCATTTTCATGTTCAAGTTTGGATGTCGTGATTTTGTCCAGAGCATCCGCGATCGCTGCGGAGTATGCGGCCTTACCCTCGGGGGTTTTATTCTCAATTTCATCTCGCATTTCTCGCGTGCTAAGGCCATATTGTTTGGCCAAGTTTGGAATAGCATCGCTAATGGCGCGACTGAGGGTATCTCTACGAG
>DAIAVG010000419.1 GCA_027445725.1 Acidithiobacillus sp. | reverse complement strand
TCTACAGGTGCTGACCATGCTGTTGAGGTCACGCCAGTCCAGAGTGGCGATGCGTGTTATCCGTTGCGGGTCCGCAGAAGAGGGGCTTGCCTGCGTGGCAAGCACTGGGGCTTGAAGGGCTTCGGCCTTGGACAGTGGAGACGTGCTGCGTACCGGAGTCGGAGCCACCGCTGTGGATAAGGTAGCAGTCGCTGGCACCGCGTTGCGCAATACGGAGACCCCTTCTTCTACAGGACGGGGGAGTGACTCCGGCGGCATCACGGGCGTTTCTGCAGGGCGCATCGAGGCAGAGACAGACGTCGTTTGCGCGGATACAGACCGATTCGGCACGGCGCTTACGGCTTTTACCGACGGTTTCGCCGGCGCCATCTCCGGCGGCGCTTCGCCGGGCACGGGTAGACGCAGGAGTTGCAGGAATTGACGTTGTTCGTCAGTAAATGTATCTGGCATGGGTCTATGCTAAAGGTCCGGCCCATCGGTGGCAATCATTCTGCCCCTGAGAAATGACTCATCGCACTACGCGCCCGGGTCAGAAACAGTCCGTCTTCTCGGGTCATGCGCAGGTTGCGCAGATAATTTGCTTCCTTGCGCACTCCCCGTTCGATGGTTGTTTGCACCACTTCTGCAAAATACTCGACATGGTCGGTATATCGGGATAGCGCCAGGCTAAGGACAGCACGGCGGCCTGCACCAGTGCCGAGACGCCCGCCGTGCGGGAT
>DAIAVG010000418.1 GCA_027445725.1 Acidithiobacillus sp. | reverse complement strand
GAGACCGGCGCCATCGAAGTCATGTCCGGCAAAGTCGCCGACTTTTACGAGAACGAGGTCGAAGAAGCGGTCAGTCGCCTCTCCACCCTCATGGAGCCCATGATCATGGTGGTGCTCGGCATCATCGTCGGCACCCTGGTCGTCGCCATGTACCTGCCGATCTTCAAGATGGGCGCGGTGGTGACGCATGGGGGGTGAAGGCTTGCCCGAAACCTTGCCCGAAACCTTGAGTAATGGCTTCACGCTGATAGAACTGATGGTGATTATCGCCATCATGGCCATCATTGCTGCCATAGCCATACCGCAACTCAATATCTGGATGGTGCGGGCACGCATCCAGGGAGCATCCGGGCGCTTGCAGCAGGATATTACCTGGGCGGAAGGCTATGCCATCCGTAGCGGCTACCCGGTGCAAGTATCCGTGAAAAGTGGCGGCAATACAGGCTGCGCGTGGACCATCACCCCGGCAGCCCTCAACGTCAAGCAGCAGGCGCCAGAGATGACCAGTGCAGCGTTTACCAGCCGCTATCCCAACACTGCCTGCAACGTCATAACCGGTTTGACCTTCAGCATCACCCCTACAGGCATGGTGTATGACAGCACTGGCACCATCGGCGGTTCAGCTGTGACTTTCGGCAGTGCCGGCGCAAACGCGGCTTACTATGGATATTGGCTGACGCTACTCAGCGGAGCCGGAAATGCGCGCAACTGCGCCACCAGCGCC
>DAIAVG010000417.1 GCA_027445725.1 Acidithiobacillus sp. | reverse complement strand
GCAGGACACGTCTCCCGCAGCGTCCGGCCTACCTGCCCGCCTGCGCCCGTCACGAGCACCTTCACGGATAGACCTCCGCGTCCTCGAAGGCGCTCGCCGCGGCATCCTTGGACGACACAGTCGGTTGAACCCCCGGCGGCAACGGCCAGCGAATGCCGAGCGCGGCATCGTCCCAGCGAATGGCGCGCTCGTGCTCGGGGGCCCAGACGTCGGTCACCTTGTAGAGGAAATCCGCCGAGTCGCTGAGCACCAGGTAGCCGTGCGCGAAGCCCGGGGGCACCCACAGCATGTGGTGGTTCTCGGCCGAAAGCGTCACGCCCACCCAGCGGCCGAAGGTCGGGGAGCGGCGGCGGATGTCGACGGCCACGTCGAACACCGCTCCGCTCACGACACGCACCAGCTTGCCCTGCGGTTGTTGGATCTGATAGTGCAGGCCGCGCAGGATGTGCCGGCCCGAGTGGCTGTGGTTGTCCTGAACGAAAGTCAGATCCAGTCCCGCGGCGGCGAACGTGCGCTGCGCCCAGGACTCGAGGAAATACCCGCGCGCATCGCCGAACACCTTGGGTCGGATGAGGACGACCTCGGGAATATCGGTCGGCTCGAAGTCCATTACAGCGGTCCGTTCAAGATATCGAGCAGATAGGTGCCGTAGCCGCTCTTGGCGAGCGGCGCGGCGAGGCGCTCGAGCTGCGCGGCATCGATGAAGCCGGAGCGGAAGGCGATCTCCTCCGG
>DAIAVG010000416.1 GCA_027445725.1 Acidithiobacillus sp. | reverse complement strand
AATCTCTCAGGGGGTGCCAAGCGCCTATAGCTCAACTGGCAGAGCATCGGACTCTTAATCCGGGGGTTGCAGGTTCGACGCCTGCTGGGCGCACCATTTTGGAAGCGTGGCAGAGTCCGGTTTATCGCACCGATCTCGAAAGTCGGCAGGCCAGGAATGGCCTCGAAGGTTCGAATCCTTCCGCTTCCGCCAAAGCACCGTGTACTCCGGGGTGGCCTTAGCTCAGTTGGCAGAGCCCTGGATTGTGATTCCAGTTGTCACGGGTTCGAACCCCGTAGGCCACCCCGGAGTACATGCTTCAGATCCATTAGCTCAGAGGCCAGAGCGCCCGCCTGTCACGCGGGAAGCCACGGGTTCGACTCCCGTATGGATCGCCAATTTCGCCGGTTTAGCTCAGATGGTAGAGCGCCTGCCCTGTAAGCAGGTGGCGTCGGTTCGATTCCGGCAACCGGCTCCAAATCGAAAAAGGAGGTTTCCATGGAAAACAATTTTCCTCGCCGCACCTGGGTGTATTGTCAGTCTCCGAAACATTACGAGATGGCCGCTTGCGATTGCGGCAATGAGGACACCCAATGGTCTGAGTTCGAGCAACATCTGTGGTGCGAAAAGTGTCAAAAGGACTTCATCCCAGCGCACAATGGTATATTCGATGGGCCGATCCCCATGCACCTTGCACAGATGATGGGCATGCGGTTCGACCGTATCATCATTGCAACAGGCAAGATCGAGCGGTT
>DAIAVG010000415.1 GCA_027445725.1 Acidithiobacillus sp. | reverse complement strand
GTTTGGCTCGTGAAATTCATGCACGCCCCGATGAACGGGAGTTGGATGTCATGGTGTCTACCGGCGAACAAGTGACCATCGCCCTCACAGCCATGGCAATTCAACAGGAAGGCATTCCGGCGCGCAGTTATACCGGAAGCCAGGTACGTATCCTGACTGACAATGCACATACCAAGGCACGCATTTTAGATATTGATGCGGCCCGATTACGGGCAGATCTGGATGCTGGGTTCGTGGTAGTCGTCGCCGGTTTTCAGGGTGTTACCGACAGGGGTGATATCACTACGCTGGGACGGGGTGGCTCGGATACCACCGGGGTAGCCATCGCCGCTGCCCTCAGGGCAGATGAATGCCAAATTTATACGGATGTGGATGGCGTATACACCACTGATCCGCGTATTGTTCCCCAGGCGCGGCGCCTTTCCACGGTAACCTTCGAAGAAATGCTGGAAATGGCCAGTCTGGGTTCCAAGGTTCTGCAGACACGTTCGGTGGAATTTGCCGGCAAGTATCGGGTCAAGTTACGCGTACTATCCAGTTTTACCGAATCTGACAATGACGGTACATTGATTACCTTTGAGGAACAATCTCCCATGGAGCAACCCATCATCTCGGGCATCGCTTTTAATCGTGACGAAGCCAAACTCTCACTGCTGGGTGTACCGGATCGACCTGGCATCGCCCACGCCATCCTTTCACCCGTGGGGGCAGCCCACGTCGATGTGGACATGATCATCCA
>DAIAVG010000414.1 GCA_027445725.1 Acidithiobacillus sp. | reverse complement strand
CGATCTATGGCGTATTCGATGCAGTTGGGCTGTACCCGGACCTCATCGGCAAAGCCGGCATAGGCCTTGGCCAGGGGCTCCGTGGCCACCACCAGCCGGTTGCATAGTCCTGCTGCCTTGCGGAAACGCTTGGCGATATCCTTGTGGATATGGGCCTTGTGTAAGCTCTTGACGGGCAGGTTGGTGATCAAGTCATCGATCTCGAAGACCCGAAAGGCCTTGCTCAAGGCCTTGTGGCGTTCCAGGGCCTCGATCTGGGGCCACTCCATCTGCCGTTGCAGGACGATGCTGTCCGGAGACATCCGCTCCATCTCCGCCACATCAAAGATCCGCATAGTCTCCCAGCCCTGCACCCTTCCGGCCTGTTGCAGGGCGCGCATGGGGCTGATGATGCGGTATTCTCCACAACCCTCTCGGTCGGCAGGATGCACCAGAATCCGCGGTCGGGGTCGCCAGTCCGGACTCCAGGTCAGGGCGGCCTGATCCTCGATCAAAAATTCGGTACTCGCTAAGCTCAATTGCCGGTTGTAGGCCGGATCAAAGGCCAGTTGCGGCAACCACTTGTGGTAGAACGCCAATTTTTCGCCAGCGAAACGCTTTTCCTTTTCGGGGCTGGGCTTTTTCTCCACTTCCCCGCGCTGGCTGGCGGAGCCTTCGTGCAAGAGCATGGCCCAAGGGGTAAAAACGATCTTTTTACCCGTCTCCCGGACCTTCAGACAGAGGTCCACATCGTTGTAAGACACCTGAAACTT
>DAIAVG010000413.1 GCA_027445725.1 Acidithiobacillus sp. | reverse complement strand
CCCCATCTGATCCGATATGCTCTGCTTCATTGTGAGCTGGCGCGCGGCACTACCCTAGTCCCGTGGCGCTGCTCGACGCTGGCTGGCATTACTATACCGGCCTGGTGACGCGTGGCTGCTGCCAACCAGCGACAGGGCCGACATGGACGTTGACACCCCAGGTGAAGCTGGACTGCTTATGGGGCGATCCTCGGTAAAGGATAATATCGACCTTGTCAGCGAAATCTCGATACAGATCGTCAAGGAATGTGCAGCATTGGCGTCGTTGCGACAAGCTGGCTCCGATGGCCGAACTCCGGTAGTTGGTGGTGCCATCCCTGAACGTCAGCTTCAGGGTCGATATTAAGGCTATCTGCAAAATCTGGTTGAAAACCTATGGCCTCAGCGTCCAAAACCCTGACGATACTTGCTGCGCCACGGGTTGGAAGATGGATATTTTCGACGAGTGTGTCCAGGAACTTTCTGGTTGGAACGAGATGATGTACAGTTTGAAAAACTTTTACCTGATCTCTATTCTGGATAGATACCTCCTGTAGAGTTTTTCTGCCGAAGGGCAGGTCCAGACTGATTGCAGTCATTCGGTTACACGAGCACCTGATCAAGAGGCGGGCGGGACAGGACATGTCATGAGTGACATGGTTCACTGAATTGCACTATGCTTCCTAAAGCGCGGTAAGCCAGCAAGAGAGGTCGCCATGGTATCGGTACGACAGGCGGAACAGTCGAAAATTCAGGCATCACAGGATCAACTTT
>DAIAVG010000412.1:518-755 GCA_027445725.1 Acidithiobacillus sp. | reverse complement strand
CGATCTTGTTGGCGACCACAATGGGCTTCAGCCCTTGCGCCAATGCCTTGCGTGTCACAAACCGGGTCTGGGGCATAGGGCCCTCGACCGCATCAACCAGCAACAATACGCCATCGACCATGGACAACACGCGTTCCACTTCTCCCCCGAAGTCGGCATGTCCCGGGGTATCCACAATATTGATGTGGGTTCCCTCAAATTCCACAGCACAATTCTTGGCAAGGATGGTAATCCCTC
>DAIAVG010000412.1:0-508 GCA_027445725.1 Acidithiobacillus sp. | reverse complement strand
TGCTGTCCATGACCCGTTCCGACACCTGCTGGTGTGCCGCGAACGTACCGGACTGTTGCAGAAGTTTATCCACCAGAGTGGTTTTACCATGATCGACGTGGGCGATGATGGCGATGTTACGCAGATGACGGGCCATGAAATTAAACCAAAAAAGAGAAAGTGCGTCATTCTACCAGCAAGGGGGGGTTGCCGAGTGGAGGAATTTTGTCCATAGTCACGGTTATGCGATATGTGGCTTTGAAGGTAGACGTAGATACCCTGCGCGGAACCCGTGAGGGAGTTCCCGCCCTGGTGTCATTGCTGACCCAACACCAGGCCCAGGCCACTTTCCTGTTCAGCCTGGGTCCTGACCATACCGGTCGTGCCATCAAACGGGTATTCCGACCCGGCTTTCTGGGCAAGGTACAGCGCACTTCGGTACTGGAGCATTATGGGTTGAGAACCCTGCTCTACGGAACCCTGCTACCCGGCCCAGACATTGGACGACGTGCGGTTGCGCAGATGAGGG
>DAIAVG010000411.1 GCA_027445725.1 Acidithiobacillus sp. | reverse complement strand
CCCGCGCGTGATTCACCGCCGCCTAACCTCCATGGAGCTTGATGCGGTCTCAATTGTCAACGAAATGCTTGAACTTCTCTACAGCCTCTATCCGAGCGGAAAACCAACCAGCAGAATAATCTATGGCATATCTGCAACGAAGGATGAGTAATAATTGATTGTTGGGAATGAATGACCGCTAACAGTCTCAAGCTGCCGTCCCTGCTTCGATAGTACCGCCTGGAACTCATGTGGGCAATCCTAGCACGAAGTTACTGCACATCCGGCGACCATGGCTGTTCGCTGACAATAAAGTATCATCCTGGATCAGCCATATCCCTTTGATTCTAGGTTTTGAACAATTACCACGTTTCACGAAGTATCATCCTGAGCAGCCCTACGACCTTTGCCGACCCTGGTGATAGCGGACAATAAAGTTTCATCCTGGTGCCTACGGGCATCCCTTGTGCTTGCGCTACACTCAATGACACATAAGCACGGATCTTCTCGCCCAACTTGGGGCCGAGTAATATCGGCCAGAAAGTGGCTGTCCGTATGGTTGATGCGACAGTCCGTTTTTCGGCCATTCCGGCCATTCGGATGCCTGATCACCTCAGTCAGCCGATTAAACCCCTCAAACCAGCCTGCACGCGGCTCTTGTACCGGCCTTCTGAGCAGAGACTTGCCTTCCATAAGAATGTCTACATGGTCGCCGATTCCACAGACCGCCAGAAACGCAGGTGGAATGAGAATGCCACGTGAATTGCCAATTTTCCGTATGCAGGTAC
>DAIAVG010000410.1 GCA_027445725.1 Acidithiobacillus sp. | reverse complement strand
CCGGACCTCTGTGCGAGTCGGGAGATGTGTTTACGCAGGGAGACGGTGGCGTGGTGTTGCACCGGTCCTTGCCGCAGGCGCAGGTGGGAGATCTGCTGGTGTTGCACGACACCGGTGCGTATGGCGCTTCCATGTCATCGAACTACAACGCGCGCCCGCTGATTGCCGAAGTGCTGATGGAAAACGCTGAGCCCCGGCTCATTCGACGAAGGCAGACGGTGGCTGAGCTGCTCGCGCTGGAGGCGGTGTAAAGCAGCACACAATGGAATGGCCTTGGTAACGTAACCTGAGGGGCGGTAGAACGTTTTGACTGATTGCGACATGGTTCTTGGCGCCACCCGTGCGAACCACACACAACCTGCTCTACTCCTTGCACACACTGCGCTGGGCGATGAGGCGGTACCCATCTTCATTGCAGTCATTGACACTCAGTTGTTGGACTTCAGCCAAGGGTTAGGAAAAGTCAGTCAACTAGAAAAGAATGCATGTCCGTCTTACCTCCGGAAGCGGTCGTTGAAAATATCAGATTAGGTCCAGTACCCCAGTTCAACCAATAAAACATGCCTGCGAACATCATGAACCTGCCTGCCTACACCGTCACAGCCATCGACCAGAACGATAATGACTACCATATCGACGCAGTAGTCAAAGAACCTCCCCGTAACTGTCCCCACTGCCGCTCGGACAACCTGGTCGGTTTTGGCCGACGAGAGCAGATGGTGCGCGACCTGCCCACTCATGGGCGACGTGTTGGTCTATACGTTGATAC
>DAIAVG010000409.1 GCA_027445725.1 Acidithiobacillus sp. | reverse complement strand
CTATGGATGCCTTTGCGCTGAATGCCGTCCCCCACCATGTCTGGCCATACTGGCGTGAATACGTCGCCAGTCAAAGCACACGGATGAGTTTGCCCAAACTGACGATTCCGCTGGCTGTGCCGGGTAAAAGCGAAACCGCTTGGCCTCCGGTGGAATAGCCTACCCGTGAGTATCCACCAGGAAATCCAGTTCGAGTCCGAAATCTGCGCCGACATGGCGGCTTCCGGCTGGCTCTACACGCCGCCTGAAGGCACCACCTTCAGTCCGGATGCCTCGGGCTACAACGCCGAATTCGCCGCGGATATCCGTTTCGAGATCCTGGCGGCTGAGCCGCATGCGCTCCGCGAGATGCCCAGCGAAAACAACTGCTCCTGAACCATCCCTCAACCCCCTTGCATCTGCGCGCCTTCCGCGACCAGGATTCTATCCCTTACCCACTTGAAACAGCGAGGAGCCTCATCCTACCGCGTAGCGGTTCAGGGGATGGTGAAGCGGCGCTATGCATGCGAACATTAGAAGTTGCAGTTGGCCTTTTCTTGCTAGCCGGGGGTGGGCAAATCGTCAGGGCCTGCCCATTCGTAACGTGGTTTGCCCTTTGCACTGGGGCCATATCCCTGCTCCTGGAGCAATTTGGCGAGGGCCAGGGCAGCATTTCCCGCCTTGGCGCTATTTTCGATAATTTCGGTGGAAATAGCCCCGGCCTCGTGGACGCTCAGATGGATGGTTACCGTTTTTTCCTGTTCGTCCTTGATCAGCATAATACCTCCTTA
>DAIAVG010000408.1:288-775 GCA_027445725.1 Acidithiobacillus sp. | reverse complement strand
GCCCCTCGCCGTTCAACTCCGCCAGGCCGTTGGCAAGCTCAGGCCCGCGCTGGATGCGCGCCACATTGCGCAGCATGACTGGCACACCGTCGCGCACCCCGAGCGGGGCGTGCGCCAGATCCCCGAGGGAATGGATATAGCCCGAGGTGCGTACGATATAGCCCGTGGACCCCAGGTCCACGACCGAGCCGCTGGTCTCGCCGTTGGCGGCGCGGATCGCGGCCTCCACCTGCGGCAAGGTCACGTCATAGGCAAGCAGCTTCTGGGGATTCACCACCACCTGATACTCGGAGACCATGCCCCCCAGGGTCGCAACCTGGGCGACACCGGGAACGGCCTGGAGGGCGTACTTCAGGGTCCAGTTTTGCAGGGTCGTGAGTTGCGCGAGATTCCGGGTTCCGCTGGGATCCGTAAGGGCATATTCGAATATCCAGTCGACCCCCGAGCTGTTCGGCCCGATCGCGGGCACGACCCCTAGCGGCAATCG
>DAIAVG010000408.1:0-278 GCA_027445725.1 Acidithiobacillus sp. | reverse complement strand
AGCACGAGGTTGCGCGCCTGATAGATGCGCGTGCCGCCCTTGAAGAGCACATAGACATAGGAGTCGCCGAACATGGAGTAGCCGCGCACCGCAGTCGCCCCCGGCACCTCCTGGAGCGTCGTCTCTAGGGGATAGGTCACCTGATCCTGCACCACCTGCGGGGCCTGGCCGGGATCGCGGGTCTTGACGATGACCTCGGCCGGCGAGATGTCCGGCAAGGCCTCCAGGGGGATATGGGTCAAGGCCAGGATTCCGGCCATGAGCAGGAAGCCTGCGGC
>DAIAVG010000407.1 GCA_027445725.1 Acidithiobacillus sp. | reverse complement strand
CTCTGGAACGTGGTGTTTACTGAGGCCCGCGACCGTGACGCCATGGCCTCGGCACAGAATGGCCAGCAAGGGGGGCGGCCACGAGACGAGCGGCAAGAAAAGGCGATCGCACGACTGGCGGCGCGGGGCCTGACACAAAAGGCCATAGCCGCGAAATTGGGAACCGCTCAGTGTCAGGTGTCTCGGGTGCTGCGCCGGCTGCGCGCGCCGTAGTGGTAGCGTGCTGTAATTATGCTGTAACGCGAGATCATCTTGTGGCAGATGGTGTCAGATGGTGGCACGAAAGATAGGCAAGGAATCCAATGGGTTAGGTGTAGGAAGGTGTCAGAAAGTGACACGATAAGACGTTTTTTTGCGAATGGGGTTCAGGTGGTCGGAGGTTCAAATCCTCTCGCCCCGACCAATAAAACCTCGATAAATCTGCAAGTTATAAACATCCGCATCCGAAGGTCAGCCCTGCCATTGATTTTTTGCTCCAAATTTGCTCCACTTGAGATCGGTTTGACGCAGACAATGATCTCGGGGAACCCCCAAAATGGCATCTGTTCGAAAGCGTGGCGATCAGCAATGGGAGGTTCGCGTCCGCAAACGCGGCCATCCCGTTCAGTGCAAAACCTTTACAACCAAGGCTAGGGCCGAGGCCTGGGCCACGGTCGTCGAGTCCGAAATGGAGCGTGGCGTGTTCGTCTCGCGCGCCGAGGCCGAGACCACCACCCTGACTAAAGCCCTCGAGCGATACATCAGCGAGATCAGCAGTAAAAAGAAGTCCGGTAGCC
>DAIAVG010000406.1 GCA_027445725.1 Acidithiobacillus sp. | reverse complement strand
GGCGTCGTCATCGCCGCGATATGGCGGGCGTTCAGATCGCCATAAAAATGCTCATCCAGCGTCTGGCCCTCACAAATAATGAGCAGACGCAAATTGGGGGACAAAAACTGCTCCATAGCCTGCGGATGGGCGCGCAGATAGGCCAGCTCGCAATCCCCGGCGATCTGTACCGGGTACGGTCGGATAAAATTGAAAAACCCGACCAGTGCCGCCCCACCCGCATCGCCTTCCGCCAGCAGATCGCCGCCGAGGTAATTCTCTTCACCCGGTTGACACAGACATTGCCATTGCAGTTCGCCGCGCAGATCCTCAAAGAGCCGACGCAGGCTGATTTGTCGTTCCATATCTCCGCCTTACCTGGCACTCACGGCTGCCCGCAGTCTGATTGGTGGTACCAATTACGCAGGATTGGTCAACAAGCGAAAAAACTCTGCGGAATTCCGGGCTTTCAGCAGCCCCTCGCGCACGTCGTCCACGGCGAGGCGGGCGGCCAGCGCGGAAAGTGTCTCCAGATGTGCGGTCGCGGCCGCTTTGGGCACCACCACTGCGATAAAGAGATGTACGATGACTCCGTCCGGCGCCGAGAACGGGATACCCTGCGCCGTGCGCAACGCGGCGATGGCTGTCTGCTGCACGCCCTCTAGACGTGCATGGGGCAAAGCCACGCCGTGCCCGATACCGGTTGAACCCTGCGCCTCGCGGTTCTGCAGGGCCTCGGCAATCGTTTCGGCCGATAACCCGGTAGACCCTGCCAGGATTCCCGCCAGCGTCCGCAGCACA
>DAIAVG010000405.1 GCA_027445725.1 Acidithiobacillus sp. | reverse complement strand
AAGGTCCCGGCACCCACGTGAAGCGTCACGAAGGCCGTCTCGATACCCTGGCCGGCCAACCGCGCGAGCAGAACTTCATCGAAATGAAGGCCGGCCGTGGGCGCCGCCACCGCCCCTGGCGCGCGCGCGTACACCGTCTGATAACGGGTCCTGTCATTTTCGTTATCGGGCCGCGTGATGTAAGGTGGCAGCGGCATGTGGCCGACTTGCTCGATGAGCCCCATGAGATCGTCGGCCCCGCTGAAGACGACCTCGGTCAATTCCCCCACCCGCCCCAGCACGGTCGCACACAGACCACCCTCGAGCGTGAGCATCTCTCCTTCATGCGGTGATTTGCTGGCGCGCAGCGCCACATGCGCCCGCCCCCTATCATCCAGAAAACGCTCCAACAAGAGCTCCACGCGCCCGCCCGTGGCCCGCTGCCCATAGAATCGCGCCGGTACCACCCGGGTATCGTTGAAGACCAAGAGATCACCCGGCCGCAAATACTCGCCTAGGTCTGCAAATCGTCGGTCGGCCAGGCCCTCACCATGCCCCCCCACCACCATGAGACGGCTTGCACTACGCGGCGAGACCGGGGTTTGGGCAATCAGTTCGGAAGGCAAGTCGTAATCGAAGGCATCGGGCATCATAGCGCCGGAATTATACGGGAAAGACTGGCACTGTTGTCTCGTCGACGAACCCGCTATACTGCGCGCACGCCGGGATGGCGGAACTGGCAGACGCGCCGGACTCAAAATCCGGTGGTAGAGATACCGTGTGGGTTCGACCCCCTCTCCCG
>DAIAVG010000404.1 GCA_027445725.1 Acidithiobacillus sp. | reverse complement strand
TAACTATCCATCCCCACCTGCGACAGGCGCGATTCATGGCATCAGAGTTCCGTTCATCATCAGACCTTAGGGATATGTCTTGTTGGCTACAGGCAGGCCGGGGCGGATGGCCTGATTTTGCTGGGTTCTGTCCATGCGTATTCCGGCGGCATCCGGCCACTGATTCCACGGCCATGCGGCCACCCCTGGGGGCAGGGGCGACGTTGGGTAGTTTTGTTCATCATGACCTCTTTTGCGGAGCAAGGAGGTTTTTGTGGAGCGACTATCTGTAGCGGCTTGCAATCCAAAGCGGCGTGCTCGCATTAATTGCCAGGTCGATCATGAGATGGTTGGCCCGCAGGGGTAGGATATGTGGGTGGTATCAGCCACTTCCTTGCAGGTCTTGGGACCCCCCTTTACCGCCTTTGCGCACTTCCGTGACCGTGACGGATTTCCAGGGGCCGTGATCCTTGATCCAGAGGGTGGCTCCGGGTGTGGCGTCTTTGAATTTGGCTTTCATGGGTTCAACTCTTTTGTTGTCCGTATTTCCCAGAGGTTGATGTTCCTGCCTTTGGCGTTGGTTCTGCAGCGGGGTGAATGGATCGTCCGCTTTTGAGCCAGGTTCAAAAGGAGTTGATTGGCGCGCGGGTAAGAGAGCTTGAGGGCATCAGCGACTTCCTTGCAGGTCTTGGGGCCGCTGTGCAGACAGCTCAGGATACGGGCGTAATCTTCTGTGGTCAGGCTTTGCATGACGGAGATGCTAATCATGGCGGGCAGTGTCTGCAACTGCGTGAATTGGGCGTTATG
>DAIAVG010000403.1:277-788 GCA_027445725.1 Acidithiobacillus sp. | reverse complement strand
AGGGGGCGCTCGTCTCCCTCGATGCGCACACCGGCGCGATCCTGGCCTTAAGTGGTGGCTTTAGCTACAAGCTGAGCCACTTCGATCGTGCGCTGTACGCCTATCGGCAACCGGGGTCTGGCTTCAAACCCTTCGTCTACGCCGCGGCCATGGACGCCCCGGCCTTGAAGGCCGCCGGCGTTCGCCATGACCTCACACCGGTGTCGCTCATCAAGGATACGCCGCTCACCATACCACTGCCTGATGGCAGCGATTACCGGCCAACCAATTACAGCAATGCCTTCTCGCGCACGCCGATTCCCGTCTGGCAGGATCTGGCCGACTCCCATAACGTCCCGAGCGTGCGCCTGCTGCTCCATATCGGCATCCCCTATGCGGCGGCCTACGTCCATCGCTTCGGCTTTCCGGTTCAGCAGATCCCCGAGGTCCCCTCCATGGTGCTCGGCTCCGGCGACTACACCCCCCTACAGATCGTCCGCGGTTACGCGACATTTGCAAGCGGCGGCTACCG
>DAIAVG010000403.1:0-267 GCA_027445725.1 Acidithiobacillus sp. | reverse complement strand
AAGACCGGCACCACCAACGGGGAGACCAACGCCTGGTTCACGGGCTACAACCCGCGCGTGGTCGCCACCGTCTGGGTCGGCTATGACGACAACCACGGCCTCGGACGCTGGGCCGCCGGGGCGCGCGAGGCGCTGCCCATCTGGATCCATTTCATGAAGGCCGCACTCCGGCACGAACGCGGCCTGCGGTTTGCAAAGCCCGCGACCGTCGTGCGCCGGCGCTACAACCCAAAGACCGGTCTGCTGGCCGAATCCGGGCACCACAAG
>DAIAVG010000402.1 GCA_027445725.1 Acidithiobacillus sp. | reverse complement strand
CTCCAGTCGGTATGGAACTCGAGCTGGAACACCGCGGCACATCGTTGGCATAACAGTGGGAGCGAGGCCTCGGCATGGCCCTCCATTACGGCCCGCCCCTGCTCGTCTCGCACGAACGCTAGCCGGCCGCTGACCCGACCACTGTCCCCTGCCGCCAATTCCTTGAGTCGCTCCAGGGCCGCCGCATCGAGCGGGCCGGTGAACACGAGACGTTGATCCGCAGCCCGTTCAGGGTCGACGGATCTTGGCAGGAAACCCGATTCCATGCGCCATGATATAGAGGGGGCCGGAGGCTGTCAAAATCGCGCCCCCGGCAGCCGGGTATTGGCAGGCGGACCTCGGAAGACGGACTTGAAGACAAACTTATTAAGTTACGAGGGCCGTGCCGGCGGGCCCGATGGGGGCGCGCGGTGCCCGGATTTTATGCCCCGCGGCCGGGCCCGCGCGTATCCGCTGGTGAAAGCCGTGGGGCGCCGCCGGTGGCGGCTGGCGGCCGGCAGGAGAAAACACCCCTTGAAAGCCGTTTGAGAGGCAGATTGCCGGGGTGGAGGGGTGGAGGTTTGGCGTTCTGGGCTTACAACCCCGCGTGCGCGCCGATGACCCCCGGTAAGCCCGGTTTCGCCAATGGCGGCCGGGTCTCGCCGCCCTCTGGTGAATAGTGGCGGCCAAAGCTTTACAATACGCCCCCGCCTTATCGTGCATATGCTCGGGAGCAGCAGGTGATTAAGAAGCTATTGGTGGCAAACCGCGGCGAGATTGCAGTACGCATAGTCCGGGCCTGTGCCGAGATGG
>DAIAVG010000401.1 GCA_027445725.1 Acidithiobacillus sp. | reverse complement strand
AAGGGCGTCCAAGCTTACGGTATCGAGCTCGACGAGGAACGGATTGCCGTGGCGCTGCGACGGGGCATCTCGGTTCTGCAGCAGGATCTCGATAGCGGGCTGCGCCAGTTCGCCAGCAATAGCGTCGATACGGTGGTGTTGTCCCTCACGCTCCAGGCCGTGCACTATCCCCGCGAGCTCTTGCTCGAGATGCTGCGCGTCGGCCGCGAGGGTATCGTCACCTTTCCCAACATGGGGCACTGGCGCGCCCGCTGGCAGCTGGGCTTGGGGGGACGAATGCCGATGACCCACGTGCTGCCGCATTCGTGGTACGATACGCCGAATATCCATCTTTGTACGATCCGTGATTTCGAATCGCTGTGCCATGATAACGGGATTGCCGTCCATCAGCGGGTCGTACTGAACGATCTGCGTCGCGAAACCTGGCGCAACCGCCTGTTGCCCAATCTTTTCGGCGAGGTCGCCCTCTATCGTTGCGCCCTGATGGCGCGCTGACCCGCTGCAGGAGAACGCCATGTCACTGGAACTCATCAGTTTTCCTCTCTGCCCTTATGTGCAGCGCTCGGTCATCACCCTGCTCCACAAGCAGGTGGGCTTCACCCTCACCCACATTGATCTGGCGCACAAACCTGAATGGTTTCTGGCGCTGTCGCCCATGGGCAAAGTGCCCTGCCTGAAAATTGATGAACACACGGCGCTCTTTGAATCGCAGGTCATCAATGAATATCTGGACGAAACCATCGCCCCCGTGCTGCACCCCACCGACCCCCTGGAACGGGCACAACACCGCGCCTGGAT
>DAIAVG010000400.1 GCA_027445725.1 Acidithiobacillus sp. | reverse complement strand
GGCCCCACGACTTTCACAACGGGCGAACCCGGTCATACTGCGTATCATTTTGACGGATCTCCAGCACCATCCCGCGGAAAACGGGCTTCCTCCGGTAAAGTTAGCATACGGCCGCCCGTCCGGCGACATCCTCGCCGGCCTGCCATGTACAAAATACGCGCAAGCCACCTTGACGCCGCCGGGATCCCGAACTACACCTAAACAGCTATATCGAAAAAAACCGGGGCGCCTGACCGGAGTGGTCGACGCATCGGGTTCGCGGGCCAGGGTATCGATGTAACTACAGGAGCGTGCCACATGACAGATTCTGAAGAGATGCTGTTTGAATGGGATGAATGGAAAGCGCGGGCATTGGCTCAGGGAGTGCCGGAGGATCTCGCCCAACTGGGCAGAAGGATCATGCGCGACGCGTACATGCAACGCTGGCCCGAGGATGTGCTGAGCGACTGCGGTTGGGATGACGATGGCTTTGCCATGCTGGCGCTGGCGCGCGCCAAACCCGCGGAGACCCGCCGCGACTGGGAACGGTTGTATGCGCGCCATCATCGTCGGCCTGCCTGCCCGGTGGAAACAGATCTCCGTCGGAGTGACAAGGCCATCGTGTCGGCTCCCGCGCCGTTACTGATCCGGCCCCCGAAGGCCGAAGGGCAAGCGCGTCAGCCTTAACACCCACGGACACATCCAGAGCAGGCGCCAGAAGATGACGGGCGGAGCCATCGCTCCGACGTAATGGTCGACGACCTGTCCGCCAGCGGCGACGCTGCCGGGTTTCAAGGTCACCGCACCATGCCGCCCAGCG
>DAIAVG010000399.1 GCA_027445725.1 Acidithiobacillus sp. | reverse complement strand
CCGCGCACCCGCTGATAATTGTGCTTTTGTCCTCGCCATAGCCCTGTCTCCATCTTGGGTAACAGGGCCATGATCGCACAGAAATTAATCTAACTAAACAGTATTGCCGTTAGGGCAGAGTCGTTAACGTCCTCAGCACACCGTGGAGAAGGTATCGGCCAATCCGGCAGCGACCGGGATCAATTTGATCCCGGCGCGCGGCGAATCCCGTCGTTCAGTGGCGTCCCAACCTGTTGTGCAAACCAATAACTAAAATTTTGTCTTTTTAATACCGCAAAACCGCTTAAAAACATAGGCTAACATGTCCCGAACAGAATGGAGACAACGCCCTTGTTCGCAAAGAAACGCCCGGCATCAACAGATAACGTTCCGGCCACACACCGCAGTAATACGCCCAAGGGCGCGTGGTATGAGATCTACATCAAACCCATGGTGGAGCGCAACCGGGCGTACATGCTGACAACCATTCTGGCGGTTGCCTGTGTATTTCTCGCGGCAGCACTTTTTGAATTGATACCGCTACACAAAGACGTGCCATGGATCGTCCCTGTCAACGCCAACACCGGTACGCCAACGGCACACCCCATTCAAATCGTGGGGCAATTCACCCCGAGTCAACTGGAAGTACAGTATTTCATGGCAGTATGGGTACGCGACATGCTGACCTTGAACCGCACGCTTACCGTCGGGTATCTCAAACACGCCTATGGCGAAACCAGTGGACCTGCTGTGCAACTATTCAAAAACTGGGTCGGCGTTCACAAGCCAATCTACGTTCTCGAGACTAAACCGGGCCTGATTGGATCCGTCACC
>DAIAVG010000398.1 GCA_027445725.1 Acidithiobacillus sp. | reverse complement strand
ATATTGGTTAACAAATTGCTAAACTTCTTTATCTCAAAGGTCCCGAATGTTCTTCAAACAACGGATGGATACGGATGGCACGCTCTCCTACCTCTATGGATGCGGCAGTCGCGGATTGGCGGTGGCCGTGGATGTCGTGGCGGGCGGCGAGGACTGGTTCGTAGCCGAGGCCCAGAAGAGCGCCGTACATATCGCCTACGTGATCGACACCCATATCCACGCCGATCATCTTTCCGGGGGGCGGACGCTGGCGGCGCGGATTGGCAGCCCCTACTGCCTCCACGAAAGCGACCAGGGCGCGGTGGGCTTTCCGATACATGGCCTGCGGGATGGGGATAAGCTCACAACCGGCAACGTCGTCACGCATGTCATCCATACGCCGGGACACACCCTGGACAGCATCTGCCTGCTGGTCTCCGATCTGCGACGCGGCGACGATCCCTGGTTTGCGTTGACCGGGGACACAATCTTCGTGGGTGGGGTCGGACGCCCGGATCTGGGTGGCACGCCGGGGCACATGGCCGCCCTCCTCTACGACATGGATCGCATCGTGGCAGCCAACCTGGGGCGCACGGCGTAATGGGCGAGGATATCCGGTTTACGCTCTTCGCGGAGGTCTTCGCGGCGCTCGCCCATCCCAAGCGCTTGGAGATCGTCCATATCCTGGGTCATGGCGAACACACCGCCGGCGAACTCGTCGAAAAAACCGGCCTCTCCAAGGCCAATGTCTCCCAGCATGTCGGCATCCTGAAGGCCCGCGGGCTCATCCATTGCGAAAAGCGCGGGACCTTCTGCCATTATCGGCTGACCGACCCGGGGGTGCTG
>DAIAVG010000397.1 GCA_027445725.1 Acidithiobacillus sp. | reverse complement strand
TTGCCCGATGACTTGACCATCCAGTACGTTGAGTGCAGCGAATAGCGTCGTCGTGCCATTGCGTTTGTAGTCGTGGGTCATGGTTTCTGCCCGCCCCCTTTGTAACGGTAATCCCGGTTGGGTGCGGTCCAGTGCCTGTACCTGGCTTTTCTCATCCACGCAGAGTACCAGAGCGTGCTCCGGTGGGGACATATACAAACCCACGATATCTTCCAGCTTCTCGATAAACCGGGGATCGCGTGAAACCTTGAAACCCCGCACCAGATGGGGCTTGAGGCCGTTCTTGCGCCAATGCCGCGAAACGCTGGCCGCACTGACACCCAGTTCTGCCGCCATGCTGCGCGTACTCCAGTGGGTGACGGCCTCCGGCTTGCTTTGCGTGGTCAATTCCACCAGACGCGCGACATCGACCTTCACGGGTGGTGCGCCACGCGGTAGGTCACGTTCAATACCGGCCAACCGGTGCTCCAGATAACGCTGGCGCCAACGCGCGACTTGCATGCGATCTACCCCTAAGCGATCCGCAATCTCTTTGTTTTGCAGACCATCTGCCGCCAGTAGCACCATCTGAGCACGCTGCGACAATCTGACGCTGCTTAATCGGGAAGCCACTATCCTTGCCAGTTCAGACTGCTCTTCGCTGGTTAAAGTCACTTTGGGTGCCACTCGCAATGTTCGACTCCATCGGATTCTTCACAATGGAGCCTATTTTATCATGCCAACCATTAAACGGCATCAAGAATGCAACACTACACTAGGGACTCTGCATATGCAATGGACGTCATCGTCGGTACGCCAGGCATTCTGGCGGGCGGAACGGGAAAGGCTGCC
>DAIAVG010000396.1 GCA_027445725.1 Acidithiobacillus sp. | reverse complement strand
AAGGGGGTATATCAAAAAGCCCAGCCAAGGCAGAGGCAGCTAGGAGAAACGGGCGGCTTGGTGGGCGTCCAGCATCGCGAGACAAAAAGATGGCGTCATAAAAGCACATAAAGTGGAGATATCGTAGTAAGATGTTTCAGTTAGATAATACAATATACAGCCATGAAACAAGGGGGTTCCTATGCATCTGCATACCGCAGGATTTCCGCATCCTGAGCTGATCGGGGCATTCCGCCAGTTCGGGCCGTTCGGAATCTCATATCAGATACTCAAGGAAGGTCACGATACGGAGAAGGGCTGGACTGTCGAGATTGAGGTGCCGCAGACAGGGGAACGGTTGGAGTATCCCCTTAAAGACGCCCTAGACGATCCAGAAGCCCTCTAGTGTTCGCCATTGCCTTTGATCTGACGGTTAAGGACGTCTCCAAGCGTCACCCAAAGAGTGTTGCCGCCGCCTATGCAGATATTGGCGCAACTTTGGCCGGGTTTGGATTCCGATGGGTGCAGGGCACAGTATCTATGTCTGCGAGAATGAAGATATGGCCAATCTCATGGATGCCATGGATGCTCTTACAGACCTGCCGTGGTTTCCACCATCCGTCGGGGATGGTCGAGCCTTCCGGGTGGATCAATGGTCCGATTTCACCGACAGGGTGAAGCGCCAAGGCATGGCAAAATGAGCAACATTACTATTTTACCTCATAATGACCCCTCACCAGCAGGCGGAGAGCCCAGCAAAACCAGGCCATCTGTCCCGGCCCACCTAGCGGCCACAAGACAGAAGGATACCAAAGATCGTATGGGCAACGGCGCCGGTTACACTTCAGACTTGA
>DAIAVG010000395.1 GCA_027445725.1 Acidithiobacillus sp. | reverse complement strand
GGACGAAGCCAGATTATCCCCGCTCAGCTATAAGCATGTGAACATGCTGGGACACTACTCGTTTACGCTGGCAGAACAGGTGCTGAATGGCCAGCTCAGACCACTAAAGCAGCCTTCGGAGCTGGATGAATGGCCTTAGCGTACGTTTTCGTTCCGTTGGACTTCAAACCCCGATATAAGGCGATGGCCGCCGACCAGGAGCGTGAGGGTGAAGCACAGGCCTGGTGCCATGCCCTGCTGGCGGATATGGCCGATGAAGCGCGGTGAAGTCTGGTGGGTGGAGTTTGATCCATCCGTAGGCAGCGAGATCCGCAAGACCCGGCCTGCAGTGATCGTCAGCAATGACGCGGCCAACCGGAATCTGGCGCGGGTGGTCGTGGTGCCGCTCACCAGCAATACCGGCCGCCAATATCCGGGGGAAGCGCTGGTCACGCTTTCCGGTAAGCCCGGCAAAGCGATGGCCGATCAGATCATGGCCGCAGACAAGATTCGGCTGAAGAATCCGATGGGGAGCTTGAGCAAGGCCGACATGACCGCCGTGGAGACCGCCATTCTGATCCATCTGGGGATGCCCAGGTGAACGGGGTTTTATCGGACACTGTCGTCATCTCGGGAACACTAAAATGGTCAATGGCTGCTGAAGGACACCGCCGGTAATAGGTATTGACCCGCCCCGCCGCAGCACGCAGAATCTCCGCTCATGCAGACCAACACCATCGCTCCGTCCAGCGCCCCCGCCGTCGGCTTTGCCCGTTACTGGCAATACCGCGATTTGGTGCGCAATCTGGTCGCCAAAGACCTCAAGGTGCGCTATCAGGGTGCCGCGCTGGGCTT
>DAIAVG010000394.1 GCA_027445725.1 Acidithiobacillus sp. | reverse complement strand
CCGGATCTTTCTCCAGCAGTTCCGCCACCGGTAACTGCAGCAAGGCTTCGATGCGGTGGCGCAGGATATGGTAGGCAGTATCGAAAGCCGCTTCGATCTGCGCTTCCGTACCGGTCACTTTGGCCGGATCCTCCACGCCCCAGTGGGTACGGATGGCTGGCCCCAGATAGGCGGGGCAGGTTTCGCCGGCCGCATCGGCGCAAACGGTGATGACGATGTCCGGGGTCTCTTTCAGGTCCTCCCAGGATTTGCTGTGCAGACCGTCCGTACGAAAGCCCTCACGCTCTAGCAGGTTTATGGAACGAGTGTGGACGTACCCTGCAGGATGGCTGCCGGCGCTGGTGGCATGCATGCCCGGCCCGGCCAGCGCATTGAAGGTGACTTCGGCGAGAATGGAACGGCAGGAGTTGCCGGTGCAGAGAAAAAGGATTTCCGGGGTTTTCATCACTGGTTTCCTTCCTGGACTGAGGGAGAGCGGGTTTCACCGGATAGGGCACAGTCCCGGGTACCATGGCAGCAATTTTCTGTGAGATACGCGACCAGCGCGCGCACCACGGGCATGGCTGCCCGGTAACGCTGATAGCGTCCTTCGCGCTGCACGGTGACCAGCCCGGCGTGCTGGAGGTTTTTCAGACGAAAGGAAATGCCGTTGTGCGGTTGCCCCAGATGCTCGGCAATATCGCCGGATACCAGACCCGTCGGCTCCTGTTCTACCAGCAGGCGAAAAATCTCCAGGCGCACCGGCGAGGCCAGGGCCTCCAGGCGGGCGACGATTTGTGCAGGGTCTTGTAGTGGTTCCATCGTATTATCCACGAATATTTCTTGCAGTATTGACAAG
>DAIAVG010000393.1 GCA_027445725.1 Acidithiobacillus sp. | reverse complement strand
CACCGTCGCAAATTCCTTGCGGAACTGTTCTGGGGTAACAGGCTGTAGACTCCTTTGCAAGAGCTGGTAGATCAGTTCGCACTGAAGAATAGTCTCCGGGCGGTGGGCCACGATAATCCGGGTGATCTGCATCTGTCGGATATGCTGATTGATCAGCATTTCCTTGAATACGTCCAGGTGACTGGTAGCCTCGTCGAGGATCAGGATCTTGGGCTGGGTAAAGAGCGCTCGGGCTAGAAGCACCCGCTGCTTCTGCCCACCGGAAAGTGTCGATCCCATATCACCAACGAGGGTTTGATAGCCCATGGGAAAACGCCTGATGGTGTCTTTGTCGTGGAGGTCAACGACAACCCGAATATTGATCGCGGCATTGAGGACGGTGTGATGGGGGACGCCCTCTACGAGACGGTGCTGCGCTCCCTGATCCGGCGCATGGAAACGCGGCACGGGCGGCCCTGAACCTGGCCAGTGAACGGACGGGCCACGAAAATGATAACGGGTGGCTTGGCCACCTGAATTGCACTATGATTTCCCCATCACCCCATGTCGGCAGGAGGCATGATCATGTCAACGGTAAGACAGCTGGAAACCCCCGGGCTCAATCTTTACGAACAGGACTTCTTTGCGTGGACGATGGCACAGGCGGCTGCCCTGCGGCACAATCGGCCCGAGGGCGTGGATTGGGAAAATGCGGCTGAGGAACTGGAGTCGATGGGGAAAAGAGACCGGCGGGAACTGGAAAGCAGGTTGCGGGGTTTGTTGATGCACCTGATGAAGTGGGTCTGGCAGCCCGAGAAGCGCGGTGCCAGTTGGGAGGCCACCATCGTCGAACAGCGCAA
>DAIAVG010000392.1 GCA_027445725.1 Acidithiobacillus sp. | reverse complement strand
AGTCCATGCTGGCACAGAATCACCTTCAGGCTAACCAGTTCGCATCACAGCAATCCGCCCTTCAGGCCATACAGAACGCCAGCCAGTCCGCCGGCGGCCGGATGCAGGTGCTGCAGGCTGGCAACCAGATTGCTGGCATGGAAGTCAACCAGATACAGCAGTTGCAGCAGGAAATCATGGCGGGCAATTCGGCCATGGGCAGCTATGAAGCGCAGCAGGTGAACCAGCGGCAGCAGGCGACGAACAATGTCAACAATCTGTACTCGCAGGCCGCCGCGAGTCTGGGGCCAACGCCGACGCAGATGCCTTCAGGGACCGTCCTGCCATAGAAACGGCTCGGTATTTTCAATAGGGGCGGGCAATGACGCCCACCATGAAACAGACCAAGGAAATTCAAATGAATACGAAACTTACCGGCATCGCCACCATCGTCACTGTTCTGGCTCTTGCTGGATGCGCACACAGCGGCCCCCATGGCGGACACACGGAAAAATGGTATGAGCAGCATACGGCGGCCCGGCATGCGGAAAACAAATGGTGCGCAGGGCAATCGATTTCCGTCCAGGTACACAGCAAGTCTTGTGAACGATCCGGGCAAGCGGAAACGGTGGTTACTCTGCACAGGGGTGTGGAGCAGTCCACCCGCAACCTGTGCACGCAGCCAGGGCTGGAGCAATCATTTGGTCCAAAGCTGTATCAGCAGGATTGCCCCGGATACAACCTTCAGGAACATAAAATCACAAAATTAAGGGGGTAGCACCATGAGCAACGCGGCGCAGTTGGTCAGCCTGGCCGGACAGTTCAAAGCAGCCACCACAGGATGGATGACTACCGCCATCGGTTATGCCA
>DAIAVG010000391.1:297-860 GCA_027445725.1 Acidithiobacillus sp. | reverse complement strand
TTTTTCGTCTGAACTCGGATAACACAGATCGATTTTAACGTCATTATAAGGGAGGCGCCATGGAAAAATCGATAAAGCATTTGGTTATTGCAGGCGGTGGATTCGCCGGATTCTGGAGCGCCATGAGCGCTGCGAGACGCGCCATGGATCTTGGCGTGCGCGACCGACTGACAATCACCTTCGTGAACCGTGACAAATACCTGGGGCTTCGGCCACGCTTCTACGAAGCCGATCTCACTGGAACCCGGCTACCGCTCAGGAATTGGCTGGCGCCGCTTGGCATCGAGCTTGTCATCGGCGAGATCGCAAGCCTCATTCCGGCATCCCGGCGCATGGAGTTCGTGAATGGGTCCCATGTCGTCCCCGACATCATCTATGATCAACTGATTCTCGCAACCGGCAGCCGTCAGGCCTACCCCGACTTCGCCGAACGTGGCCGCGTATTCGACGTGGACACCTTCGCAAAGGCCACCACCCTGGACCAGCACCTGCGGGCGCTCGCCACAAAGGGCTTCCCGACACCGGCCTCGCGGACCTTCGTGGTGGTGGGGGCAAGCTTTACC
>DAIAVG010000391.1:0-287 GCA_027445725.1 Acidithiobacillus sp. | reverse complement strand
ATCTCATGGAGCGGGCGCCAGAGATCGGGCAAGGTTATGCCCCCGACGCGCGCCAGTACATCACAAAGCGCCTGCAGCACTTAAGTATCAGCGTGCACACCGGCCAAGAGCCGCTCCGCCATGAAAACGGCCAGCTGATCCTGGCGGACAACCTGCGACTCCTTACCGACACCGTGATCGTCGCGACCGGCTTTACCGCAAGCCCCCTGGCCGCCGCATTCGGCGGGCCCCGGGACCGCCTGGGACGGCTTGCGGTGGATGCCTTCCTGCGTCTACCAGGAGATCGG
>DAIAVG010000390.1 GCA_027445725.1 Acidithiobacillus sp. | reverse complement strand
CGCGCGGTGCGCATGGTACAGGAACACCGCGGCGAGTATTCCTCGCCCTGGGCGGCGGTGGAGTCTATATTCTCCTAAGATCGGCTGTTCGCCCCATACCTTGCATGAATGGGTTAAACGGCATGAAGTCGATACCGGATTGCGCGACGGCTCAGATAGTTGAGCACGTGAGGCGTCGAAAGATACGTAGGACAGGCATGCCGTATATTTAATACTTGTGGCACAACGGCTGCCCGGAAGGTGGTGCCAATGCCAGAGCCGACCAGGAGGCGGTCCTTATGACAATCAATCCTGACCCGACAAACGCCCCCGGTATTCCGGAGGTCCTCCGGCAATTGCAGAGCGATCCCCAGCGCGGGTTGTCGGCGGCGGAGGCCGCCCGTCGCCTGGCCCAATATGGGGCAAACGCCATTCCCGAAAAACACCTCAGCCCGCTCCGCCAGTTTCTGGGCTATTTCTGGGGCCCCATCCCCTGGATGATCGAAATCGCCGCGGTGCTTTCCGTCGTGGTGGCACATTGGGCGGACTTCGCCATCATCACGACCCTCCTGCTGGTAAACGCCGGTGATGTACCGATCACGGCCATCGCCACCGACAACACTTGGCTGGATCCCAAACCTGTACATTGAGACATGCATCGTGTCCTTATGGTGTCCACCGTATTGGGGCTTATCGGAACGGTGTAGAGCCCATAAGGTCCAAAAAAACCGACAAAGCGCGGGAACGCCTCGCCGGATTGGGAACAGCCATAAAGCTCTTCCAAATCAGTTGATCGGTGCCGCTATCGGTGCCCTGGTAGGACATCTTTTTCGGGTGCCGGATCACCGACGCATCCATTTGTTGGGTTGTGGTGTCGGTGCCGGTATCGCCGCC
>DAIAVG010000389.1 GCA_027445725.1 Acidithiobacillus sp. | reverse complement strand
CAACCAACGAGCCTCCTCATCCCCACCAGCGTAGGTGGACGCTCGCGCGCGAGTTCGCCACCGCGAGTCACCAAACGGGCTTGAACCCGGGTGATCTCGTCTTTGCATGCGTTCGCGCGACGAAAACTCACAAGCAACCCGCTTGCGACTGATTTTGTTGACGGTCGCCTGCAGACGGTTATCTTGGGTGGCTTAAGAGATACCGCGACGCGAGCACCACGGGACTTGCGGCCAGAGATCATCTTGGCAAGAAAGGTATGTCCCCGATGGCGATAGGGGAAAATCCCGAGCGCGTTCGTGTCACCAGAAAAGTCGCTACTTGGAATCCCGATCGGATAGATGGAGGCTGGGGCCGGAATCGAACCGGCATTGACGGCTTTGCAGGCCGCTGCATCACCACTCTGCCACCCAGCCTAGGTGGTATGTAGGACGGGGGACCCGGTTTTCAGGGTAAGGGGGTGGAGCGGGAAACGAGATTCGAACTCGCGACCCCAACCTTGGCAAGGTTGTGCTCTACCACTGAGCTATTCCCGCAGACCGTTGCATTGTAAACGGGACTGCGCCTCTGTCAAGCCGAATGGGGGGTGTTAAAGCGCTATTCTCGATACGGTAACGGATATGCATGAGCATCCGCGAGCTTGGGCGTGTGCCTATAAGTGCCCCCCGCCTCGCATCAGGACCCTTGGACACCCCGGAAGCCATCCGAGCGTCCCCTGCCTGTTAGGCGGATCGCGGGCCGGGATGATCGGGTAAAACCGTGTCCAGTCGCCTTTCGAGATCTTCGAGCCGCGCGGCCGAAGCGGCAAGCGATTCGCTCAGTCGCGCGATCTCAGTGGTGAGCGTGGCAATCGTCTGATGCGCCTTGCCCAGATG
>DAIAVG010000388.1 GCA_027445725.1 Acidithiobacillus sp. | reverse complement strand
GCTGCAGCCCCATGCGCGACTCAACCCACGAGGCAAGGGGATGCGTACGCAAAACCTCATAGGTCACCCCTTCAGGCCAGCCGGCTTCAAGCCCCTCCTTCAGCAAAGAGGCGTTGAGCAAGACCTCGGGCGTAACTCGCTCCAGGGTCTCCGTGATGACGTTTTCAGGGGATACCGGCGCCCCGAAGAGACGCGTCGCCACATTTGCCACAGCCTCGCGCTGGCTCGCCGCATCGCCTTCACTGGCCATGGTAGCCGATGTTCCCACACACAGGAGGCTCCGGTTGAGCCGCTCTCTTACGCGGCGCACCAGAAGCGCAACATCGGCCCCCTGACGCCCCCGATAGGTGTGCAATTCATCGAGTACCAAGAACCGGAGCCCTTGCGCCGCATTCATGAGCGACCGGTCGCGGTCGTCTTGGCGTGTCACCAAGAGCTCGAGCATCATGAAGTTGGTCAACAGAATATCCGGTGGGTTGTTGGCGACCCGCTCATGCTCTTCCGGCGTCTCCTGACCCGTATAGCGCCCAAAGGTGACCGGCTCGCACCCCGGCCCATAACCGTCCGCCAGGAACTTCGCGAGTTCCCCATACTGACTGTTGCATAGGGCGTTCATGGGATAGATGACGATGGCGCGGATTCGGCCGGATATAGCGCCCGCACGACGTTCTTTCAAGACGGCATCGACGATGGGTACGAAATAAGCAAGTGATTTGCCGGACCCGGTCCCGGTAGTCAGGACATAGGCCGCCTCGCGCTGGGCGGCGTGCAAGGCCTCCTCCTGGTGACGATGGAGTCGCAAGCTTGTCCCGGCGCCGCCGCGGTCCTTACCCGCGCGGAATATCGCACCGCACTCCGGGTCTAATACGCCGTCCCGCACGAGTTCCTCGACG
>DAIAVG010000387.1:666-902 GCA_027445725.1 Acidithiobacillus sp. | reverse complement strand
TCCAGGGCGCTGCCGATCCGACTAGTCAGCACGCCGGGATGGTCCACCGCTGCGTGGCCCGTCGAATACCTTACAACGTATTCACGCGCTAGCGACGGACGCCGCGCTGCCCAGGGCCTGTACCGCCGCAGGGGAAGATTCCCGGTTTGGTCGGGATTCGCGCCACCGAGCGCCACCGGGCGAGGCCCATGTGCCACCGCGGTAGAGCCCGGAAAGCACGGCCGCTCAATCCAGCG
>DAIAVG010000387.1:0-656 GCA_027445725.1 Acidithiobacillus sp. | reverse complement strand
CATCTCGTATATCATTGATTTCGCATATTTAGTTAATTTCTTTATATAGGCATTATTGTTGCCATCATGAGCGATGTCGCTGCACTTGAACCCATGCTTCCGCCGGACCAGGACCGCGAGCTGGAAGACCTCGCGGCGGACGTCATTGCGAAATCGGCCCACCTGTCAGCGCAGATCACCCCGCTTGTCGCGCAGGCGGTAGGCGACCTTGTTCGCAGCATGAACTGCTACTACAGCAACCTGATCGAGGGACACGATACGAACCCGCGTGACATCGAGCGAGCACTGGAAAGCGATTATTCAAGAGATCCGCAGCGGCGCGTCCTGCAACATGAGGCGCGGGCACATATCGAAGTGCAGCGATTGATCGACTCCGGTGAGGCCCCGGGTGGAGGTGTCGCGAAGGCGCAGTACGTACGGTGGCTGCACATGGAGTTCTGCCGGCGACTCCCGGATGAGCTGCTTTGGGTCACCAACCCCGATACTGGCGACCGCCTGCGCGTCGTCCCCGGAGAGTTCCGCCAAGCCGCGGTCAAGGTGGGACGCCATGTCCCTCCCGCGCCCGAAACTCTCCTTGCGCTGCTGGACCGATTCGAGGAAGCCTACGCCTCACCAAATCTGTCAGCCATCCGGCGCATCATAGCCACAGGCGCCGC
>DAIAVG010000386.1 GCA_027445725.1 Acidithiobacillus sp. | reverse complement strand
CGATCGCTCCGCATTCCCCGGGCCTCGGTCCTGGGCCTTGCGGGCGTCGGCGGGCGAGCCGAGCGCGACCTCGAGCGCCTCCGAGACCTTCTCGACCCACACGAACTCCAGCGTGGCGCGCACGCTCGCGGGGATGTCCTCGAGATCGCGCCGGTTGCGCGCCGGCAGGATCACCTTGCGAATGCCGGCGCGCGCGGCGGCAATCGTCTTCTCCTTGATGCCGCCAACCGGCAATACGAGGCCGCGCAAGCTGATTTCCCCGGTCATGGCGACATCGGGGCGCACCGACTGACGCTTCAGGAGCGAGGCCAGCGCAACGTACATTGCGACCCCGGCGCTCGGGCCATCCTTGGGGATCGCGCCGGCCGGCACGTGCACGTGAATGTCGCTCTGGTCGAACAGCTTCGCATCGATGGCGAGTTCCTCGGCCTGCGCCTTGACGAGGCTGAGCGCCGCCTGCGCGGACTCCTTCATGACATCGCCGAGCTGGCCGGTCAGGATCAGCTTGCCGGCACCGGGCAGGCGCGCCGCCTCGATGAACAGGATGTCACCCCCAACCGGGGTCCAGGCCAGCCCGGTCGCCACGCCCGGCACCGAGGTGCGCTGCGCGACTTCGTTCTCGAAGCGGGCCGGGCCGAGGGCCTCCGACACGTCCTCGGGCTGAAAGCGCACGGCGCTCTCCTTGCCTTCGGCGATGCGCATGGCCGCGTTGCGCAGCAGCGCGCCGATCTCCCGCTCGAGACTTCGGCATCCCGACTCGCGCGTATACTCGTGAATGATCCTCAACAAAGCGGCATCCGAGATTTCCGCCTGAGCGGCCTTGAGCCCATTCGCCTGCAACTGACGCCCCACCAGGTAGCGCCGCGCGATCTGCAGCTTCTCCTCATCGGTGTAGCCGGTCAGTTGAAT
>DAIAVG010000385.1 GCA_027445725.1 Acidithiobacillus sp. | reverse complement strand
TCTTGTAGCTCAGAGGTAGTAGCGTCTGACTGTTAATCAGAATGTCGCAGGTTCGAGCCCTGCCGCCCCAGCCAAATGCGGAACGCAAACAAGTACCCGGTCTTTCGATGGGGGAACGGCGTCGAGCATCAAGTGCGTTTATTGCGAGTTTCGCCAAATAAAAACTCGCGCTTCGGGGTGTAGCCTAGTCCGGTAAGGCGCATGGTTTGGGACCATGAGAGCGTAGGTTCGAATCCTATCACCCCGACCAATTCAAGCAATCAGGCAATAGCGACCTTATTAAGGTCAGCGAGCATTAGCCCTACCCGGAGGGCGTTGCCGAATCGTCTGGGATCTTTTTGGAGGCTTGGCAGAGCATGGTTTATTGCGCCGGTTTTGAAAGCCGGAGGGCGATTCCCCGCCCCGTGGGTTCAAATCCTACAGCCTCCGCCAAACAGTAGGTTGTTTTTGCGAGCGTGGCGGAATCGGTAGACGCGCCGGATTTAGGTTCCGGAGGGACATCCCGTGTCGGTTCGAGTCCGACCGTTCGCACCATTTGGAGAGTTGGCTCAACAGGTACAGCAGCGGGTTGCTAACCCGCCGTCGCGGTAACGCGGCATGCAGGTTCGAGTCCTGCACTCTCCGCCATAGTCGTTGTGGATCACCAGATAATCCCACGGGATACGCTAAAATGCCCGAAACCTGGTTCTGGAGCGTTCCCATAGAGGCCCATTGGCGCTGGTTGGAAACCAGATGGTCGGGTAACCGGCACGGGGGTTCAAATCCCTCACGCTCCGCCAAATTCAGTTGTACTAATTTCACGGTCGCGATGGGTATGTCACTGTAATGCCGCCCAGGCCCGGCGGACCCGTGGAACAAATCGTCAGGCGCGGGTTGCACCCTGCAAGGGAGGAGGCTGACGAGGGAGCAC
>DAIAVG010000384.1 GCA_027445725.1 Acidithiobacillus sp. | reverse complement strand
GGCCTCCTTATGAGAACAATCGCGGGCATATTCGGCGAAAAGTTGCGTGGCATCCTCGCGGAAAACGTCACCAAGGGAGCCATTCGAATCGTCGCATCGCTCGATGAGCACCTTGTCCAAGGCAAAAAACTCACCCACCAGAGTGGCCCCTCTACAGGGATCAGGTGCCCCTTGCCGCAGAAGGTCCAGTACCGCGCCCACCTCGTGGGCGAAAGCCGAAGCTTCAGACCAAGGGATGAAGCCGTCAAAGTCCTTCATCTGCTTGAGCTTACTCCGGTATTTTTGCAACGCCTCGGTGGGGGTGGCAATCAGGCATTCCACCCACTCGCTGACCGAAGGGTTCTCCGCAGCCATGAGCACAAGGGACCTCGCCAAGTGTTCTGCGCCTAGCTCAATGAGCCGGGCCTCCTTGTCCTCGGGCGTTATCCTGGGGTCTGCATCGGTCATAGGGGAAAACACGGTCACAAGACCACCGTGGAGCGTGGCACGATCAAGCCATACTCAGCCGATGACATGATCAGGATCTTCGCGTCGGAGAATGGCTTTTGAGCCAGTAGATTGGATTGGCGTCTCCGCTCATCCCAACATATGCGTCTCACTATCGAACTTATTGTAGTAACATGAAAAACGGGGGTCAATGGCGGCGGCGGACTTTTTGCGCCGACATGGCCTCCTTTGCAAAGGGGAAAATGGGGGGTTGGTATAATAGCAGGTCTTTTTACCCCAGGACTGGCTGCTGTTCCGCTATTGCCGCAATCAATGCGAAAAAAAGCGATGTTGCCATGCGTTCGCAATTGGTATCGCGACTGCTGCGGCAGGGTAGTCAGAATCCCACCGCCTCAAGTTTGGCCAGAAAGCCTATCAGAATAGGTGACGTTTCCGTATTTTTTAGCGGTCCTCCTTGAACCCTGGGAG
>DAIAVG010000383.1 GCA_027445725.1 Acidithiobacillus sp. | reverse complement strand
GCTTGTCGCGCGCGGGGACACCGGCATCCTGATCAGCACCGCCTATCTCGACGAAGCCGAACGGTGCGCGCATGTCCTTCTTGTCCACAAGGGGCGCCTGCTAGCCCAGGGCCCGCCGGAGGGCTTTCGGTCAAGCATGGCCGGCCGCGGCTTTTTTGCCACGGCCCAGGATTTATCAGGGCGCGCGGTCGAGGCCATTGTGGCCCGCGACCCGGCCATTCTCGATACCGTTGTGCAACGCGACGGGGTGCGCGTGGTGATGCGCGCGGGCGCCGCCCCGCCCGCGCTTTCGGGCATCACGTTCACACCGGTCGCGCCGCGCTTCGAGGATGCCTTTGTCGAGCGCCTGCGGGACGCCGCATCGCCATCCCCCGTCGCGGTGACGCAAGCCACCCCGTCACCAGCCCCGGCGCGCCTCCCTGCACCCAAGGTCATGATCGAGGCGCATGAGCTGCGCCGCACCTTCGGCGCTTTCGAGGCAGTCCGCGGCATCAGTTTTCAGGTCGAGCGGGGCCGCATCTTTGGCCTGCTGGGCGCCAATGGGGCGGGCAAGACCACGACGTTTCGCATGCTCTGCGGCCTGCTGCCACCCTCCTCGGGCACGCTTGCCATAGCCGGGGTCGACGTGCGCGCCGCGCCGGCCGCGGCCCGCGCGCGCATCGGTTACATGTCACAGAAGTTCTCCCTCTACGGCGACCTTAGCGTCGCGCAGAATCTGGCCTTCTTTGCGTCCGCCTATGGATTGACCGGGGCACAACGGGCGCGGCGGCTGCATTGGGCGGCAGACGCGTTCGGGCTTGGCCCGTTCTGGGACACCAACGCCGCCGATCTGGCGCTGGGCTTCAAGCAGCACCTGGCGCTGTCGTGCGCGCTCATCCACGAACCCAAGGTCCTTTTTCTCGACGAGCCGACATCGGGCGTC
>DAIAVG010000382.1 GCA_027445725.1 Acidithiobacillus sp. | reverse complement strand
GCATCCGTCACGCGCCCATCCAGGGAGTTCGGTGACCTTCGCGGCGGGTTCGCTGGGGGACGTGGGGGGCTTTGATGCGGGGTTTTTTCGCATTTCCCCGCGCGAGGCGGCGGCCATGGACCCACAGCAACGTCTGCTGCTGGAGATGAGCTGGGAGGCTTTCGCCCATGCCGGTATCCCGGTTCTCCGCTTGCGCGGGAGTCGTTGCGGCGTCTTCATCGGCCTCGCCAGTACCGATTATGCCTACCGGATGGCCGATGATTTGGCGGCCATCGGCGCGAACTCGGCGACGGGTTCGACGGCGAGCATTGCGGCGAATCGCCTGTCCTATTTTTATGATCTGCAAGGGCCGAGCATGGTGGTGGATACGGCCTGCTCTTCGGCGCTGGTCGCTTTTCATCAGGCTTGCCAGTCGTTGTTGCACGGTGAGAGCGATCTGGCGCTGACCGGGGCCATCAACCTGCATCTGCATCCTTTTGGTTTTCTGGTTTTTTCCAAGGCGTCCATGCTTTCCGCCGAAGGCCGCTCGCGCCCTTTTGACGCGGCGGCGGATGGCTATGTGCGCGCGGAAGGCGGTGGGGTCTTCGTGCTCAAAGAGCATGCGGCGGCGCTGCGCGACGGGGATCGCATCCTGGCGGTGGTGGCCCATACCGCCATCAATACGGATGGACACAAGGCGGGGCTGACCATACCACGGGTGGCGGCGCAGGCGGCCTTGCTGACCGCGGCTTATGCGGCGGCGGGCATCGATCCTGATGCCGTGGATTATATCGAGGCACATGGTACCGGCACGGCGGTTGGCGACCCCCTGGAAGTGGAGGCCATTGGTCGCGCACTGGGCGCCCGGCGGCGCGCCGACAACCCGCTGCCGCTGGGCTCGGTAAAGAGCAATCTGGGGCATATGGAGACGGCATCGGGGGTGCCTGGGT
>DAIAVG010000381.1 GCA_027445725.1 Acidithiobacillus sp. | reverse complement strand
CTGCCCGCGCCAAACGTTCCGAAATATATGCCTACGACGAGCAACGCAGTGAGCATACCTCCGCAAAGGAGGGCGATCTCAATCCATGTCAGACGGCGCATCTCGAGCTCGGAGCTTCAGAGCGGGTAAGGGCTTCTGGTTATCGGGCATGCAAATGGCGACGCACAAGTCTAGCAGCCTGTCGGGCTGAGGGTGCGTGGTAAAGGGAAATTCCAGCCTTGAGTGCAGTGATTCATGCTGACCTGTAGAGAAAGTGCGGAAGATTGCCGCGCCGGGGCCGCCTCAGGCGCCCTGCAGGGCAAACATTCGCCTGAGGTTCCAGCTCATCGTCACCAGGCTCCACTCGCCTCGGGCGCTCTCGAGACCGCGCAACCGGAACTGGCGAAATCCCATCACCGATTTGATGATCCCGAAGACCGGCTCGGGCGTCTGTTTGCGCAAGGCGTAGAGCTTCCGTCCCGCGGGGGTCTTCAGGCGGTATCTCATCTTCTCCATCGCCGTTGCCGATTCCGGTGGCGGCTCGGGCGCTGCCGCAAAGCGTTGCCGCCAAGTCTTATGATGGCGTTCGCGCTTGAGCGCGATCAGCGGCTCGATGCCGGCCGCCGCACAGCCCTCGACGTTCTTCTCGCTCGCGTAGCCGCTGTCGGCGAGGATGCGCCGCGTGCGCCCCAGTTCCTTCGGCAGCGCCTTGAGCTTCTGGATCATCGGGGCGAGCTGCTCCTTGTCGTTCGCCGCCTGCGTGACCTCGGGGGCCACCACCAACATGCTCCCCGCGGCCACCACCGCTTGGGCGTTGTAGCACTGATCGAACCCACCGCCGGCCACCGGCATGATGCGCGACTCCTCGTCCGTGAGGTTGATCTGCTCCTTCGCGTCCACTCCACCGCTCGGGGGTGCCGGTGGGCGGCCACCGGGCTTCTTGCCCGTGCGGCGCTCCTGCTCCTCGCGCGCGGCGATCTTCGCCTGGTA
>DAIAVG010000380.1 GCA_027445725.1 Acidithiobacillus sp. | reverse complement strand
TTTGGGCGCGCTCCAGCACCTCCACGATCTGGCATTCACCGCGCCCGCGCGCATCGAGGTTCGCGACGTGAGCGACCACCCGGTCGCCATGCAAGACCTTGCGCATCTCGCGTGCCGGGATAAAAAGATCGTCGTTGCCATCCTCGCGCGCCAGGAATCCGAAGCCATCCGCATGGCCGATCACGCGCCCCTGGATGAGATCCATGCGCTGCACGAGACCGTAGCGACCGCGACGATTCTTCAAGAGTTGGCCATCGCGCTCCATGGCGCGCAGGCGCCGCCCGAAGGACTCGACATCGCGTTCGCCGCGCACCCCCAGGTCCTCAAGCAGCTGGCGCAGCGGGACCGGCTCATCCTGCGACCCGAGATAGGCCATGACGGCCTCGCGGCTCGGCACGGGAAACTCATAGTTCTGGGCCTCTCGCTCGGCCTCGGGGTCGTGGAATTGTGGGGGATCGTTTTGCGTTGACATCGTGTCCTGTTCTCGGTAGAGTCGCCGGCCTTGAAGTCATGCCGGGCCGGGGTGGCGGAATTGGTAGACGCGCTAGCTTCAGGTGCTAGTGGGGGTAACCCCGTGGAGGTTCAAGTCCTCTCCTCGGTACCAAGTCCGGCGTGTTTAAAACTCATGCTTCCTGGAACGGATCGCGCACCACGATAGTGTCCTCCCGGTCCGCGCCGGTCGATATGATGTCGATGCGCGTCCCGGTCAGTTCCTGGAGCCGATCGAGGTAACGCCGGGCATTGGCCGGCAGCTTCTCGAGGCGGCGAATTCCGGCCGTCGATTCGCTCCATCCCGGCATCTCCTCGTACACCGGCTGGCATCGCGCCAGGACTTCGGCTGCGGCCGGAGGCGTTCCGCGGCGCTTGCCATCGACCTCATAGGCCACGCAGATCTTCACCGTATCGAGGCCATCCAGGACGTCGAGCTTGGTGATGCAAAGCCCCGAAAATCCATTGATCTGACGCGCCCGGC
>DAIAVG010000379.1 GCA_027445725.1 Acidithiobacillus sp. | reverse complement strand
TAATTGGTCGGCGCATATACCTGGCCGTTACTCAGATGAATCACCAGTGGCGTATCCGCGACAAGCGAAACGGGGGTCAGATAATGCTTCCTGCCGCCGGCCAGATAGGTCGGTGCATCAATGGCCGAGGAGTAGACGAAGGGCTTGAAGCCGGAGCCGGGCTGCCGGTACGCATACAAAGCACGATCAAAATGGCTGAGTTCATAACTGAACCCCCCGGACAGGGCAAGGATAGCGCCTGAACGACTCGCCAGAGAGACCAGCGCGCCCTGCACGCGGGGGACCTGAGTGAGTTGCCAGCCGCCATGGGGCATGTCGTGCCAGACCCTCGTACCCCAGACCGGGTTGCCAGTCCCGGCGGTAGCCGCTACCACATAACGCCGCAACCAGACCAGATCCCCCGGTTGCAGCACCTGATTGACCGCTGTCGGTGGATTACCGCGGGGCGCCGGGCGCGCCCAAGCCACATCACGCAGGGTAAGATGAATGAAATGCCGCCCCTCGAAAGACACTGTTGCCGAACGAACCCCCACCCTCATCACCACCCCCCAATGCAAATTGGCCGGGGCATGACCGGGCAACTGGCCGGGACGCCGGCCTTGCAAGGCCGCCCGTAAGGCGATGCCATGCAACTGGGCGATGGGACCATGCCAGGCCTTGGGGTCCATGCTATCCAGACCCATATCGTAGTTTTCCAGGCCGACGGCCATATCGGTGTCCGCGGCCCGCTGGTCGGTGGGGTTAATGCTGGTGTAGACCCGCAGACCGGTACGATAGGTAAAGTCCGCACCAAAATGCTTCTCCAGCCAGTTGCGTATCCAGTCCGTCGCGTAAGGCGCAATATTGCTGGCCGGGGCGTGGTAGCGGGCGGAGACAGGTTCGGCGAGGGCAGCCTGTTCCTGCGTAGGGCTGATATACCCCAGGTGCGCCATGCGCCGCAGCACGTAATCCCGCCGCGTTTTGGCGGATTGCGGTGAGGCGATGGGGTTG
>DAIAVG010000378.1 GCA_027445725.1 Acidithiobacillus sp. | reverse complement strand
ACCGTGATGCCATATTCGGCGACCCCGCCGAAACCCAGCAGGATGCGCTCATCAAGGTCCTCGGTCAGCTGCCTCCAGGACAACACGGGACCGGCCACGATCGCCTCGGGCAGCGGTTCGATCTTGAGCCCGTCGATGCCAAGCACCGCGCAGCCGGCGCGGCTCAGATAGTGGGCCATGGTGAAGCCCGCCGGACCCATGCCCACCACCAGCACCTTGCGGCCATTGTCGATGCCCGGGAGGGGGTCGTGCTGGAGCAAGGGGTTCCAGCGCAGCAGCAGATCGTAGATCTCGACACCCCAGGGGAGATCGAGGACATCGGTAAGCACCCGCGTCTCGATCTGCGGGATATTGACCGCGTCCTGTTTCTGATAGATGCAGCCCTTCATGCAATCGTTGCAGATCCGGTGCCCGGTGGCCGGAACCATGGGGTTGTCGATCATCACCATGGCGAGCGCGGCGATATTCAGGCCGTCGCGGCGCAAAATATTCATCTCCGAGATCTTTTCTTCCAGGGGGCAGCCGGTGAGCGTCACGCCTAGGGGATCGACCTTGAGCCCAAGCTCGGGGACGCCCTTTTTCTCGGGAAAACCCTTCGAGCAGAAGTCACCGTCGTGGTCATGACAGTACAGACAATAGTGGGCCTCGCTCTGGATGTGACGCGCATCCATGCGTAGATCGGTCAGATGGAAGCCATCGCGGCGCCGGAACCCGGCCTGCGGCCCCTCGGCCATATCGACGCCGTAGCGCTCGATGCGGTTCACGGGCACGAGATGCGTGTGGTCCACGCGCTCGGGGAGCACAAAGCTCGCCCAGCCCGAGAATTGGGCACGGATGTCGCCATCGTTCAAGACCATGGCGCACCATTGCGTAAGACGCGTAATCTCGGTCTCGAAACCCTTTTCGTCGGCCAGCCACTCCTCGCCTAAGCGCGCGATCGCCCATTCCCGATCGGAAAGCGGCAGGCCGCGTTTGCGCGCCTCGTCATCGAGCCAGGCATTG
>DAIAVG010000377.1 GCA_027445725.1 Acidithiobacillus sp. | reverse complement strand
CTCGGGCTTGTAACCGAGGGCGCAGTCACGCAGGGAGATATGGCCGCCGCTTGTGGTCTGGATGCGCGAGATCAGGTAGGGGCGGGGCCGATAGCCCCCGCTTGCAAAGGTCGCGTAGCCGCGGACTATCTGCATGGGCGTGTAGTCACCAGAGCCGAGCACCATGGATGGGACCTGCGGGATCTGCTGAACCGGAAAGCCGAAGCGATGGACATAAGCGGCGGCGTACGGGATGCCGATATGGAGCAGCAGGCGCACGCTCGGAACGTTATGGGAGTCGGCCAGATCCTGCCAGACCGCGATCGGCGTGCGCGAGAAGGTGTTGCTGTAATTGGTCGGCCGGTAATCGCTGCCATCGGGAAGCGGCACGCTGAGCGGCGTATCCTTGATGAGCGATACCGGTGTCAGATAGTGGCGATGGCCGGCGGCCTTTAAGGCGGGGGCGTCCATGGCGGCGGCGTAGACGAAGGGCTTGAAGCCCGATCCCGGCTGGCGATAGGCATACAATGCGCGATCGAAATGGCTGAGCTTGTAGCTAAAGCCGCCATTTAAGGCCAGGATCGCGCCGGTATGGGCATCGAGAGAGACGAGTGCGCCCTGGACCTTGGGTACCGCCGCCAGTTGCCAGCCGGCATTGGCGACGCGTTGCCACACCGCAGTCGCGCCCCACACGCGGTTGCCGGCCCCGGCGTTGGTGGCAGCCACATAGTGGCGCAGCCATATGAGGTCACCAGGCTTTAGGATCTGGTTTACCGCTCCGGCCTGCAGGCCTTGCGGCGGCAGGCGGACCCAGGCGATGTCCCGGTAGTCCAGGATGATGCTGCGATGCCCCTCGAGACGCACGCGCGCCTGCCCCGGGGCGCTTTGCACGACCACTCCCCAGCGTAGGTTCGCCGGGTCGCGGTCGGGGAGCACGGACGGTCGCTCGCCGGCGAGCGCCGCCTTCAGGGCCGCGCCCTTCAAGCGTGCAATCGGCCCCCGCCAGATCTTGGGGTCGAGGCTGTCTA
>DAIAVG010000376.1 GCA_027445725.1 Acidithiobacillus sp. | reverse complement strand
CAAGGGCGCTCGCCGTGAGAGGGCCAATGCCCGGGATGGCGGCGAGCCTTTGACTCGTCTCGTGAGTGCGGTGCCAGATGAGAATCTCGTGTTCGAATCGTTCAATGTGTACATTCAGATTCCGAAGATACTCGAGGAGGTTGGCAAACAGCGCCCGGGCGATATCCGGCAGTTCGTTTTTTGCCAAATCCAGACCGATTACGCGAACCTTCATGGCGGATGCTCCCTTCAGTGATTGACGGATGAATCAGCGTTGCCACTCTGGCACATTCGATGCCGATTAAGGAGGGGGCGTCCATACCATCTTGGATGTCCTGTCGCGCATGTACGAGAGCCGGCGCACGCTTGACAATGATCGGGACCAAAGCGGGTAGGTTGGGTCCTGGTATGAGGAGCTGCCGACACGGACGATCCGACCCACGCAATTGGCAGGCGTGCTGGACGCTGGCGATTGAGAAGAAGACCCTCTCTGATCGGCAACATCAGTGTCCGCACTGTGGCGCCACTTGTGGCCGCGATGACAGCGCGGCCCGAGTGCTGTTGCGGTGGTTGGAGCGCAGATTGGCCGACATATCCGGTTCCGGCGGGAACCGTCCGTAGTGGGGAGCGATGGATGTTTCGCCGTGATGAAGCACGAAACTCACGCCATAGCCACTTATGGCCTGGCGGGAGCAGTTCATAAGCTCTGGCCGGTCATCGGTCTGCGGCTCGGCTACGCTTTCTGGCGGCGGGGACTAAAGCCCCGGCCCGGGGCGTTGCTCATTGAGGTCGGCGGCCGAGGTCGAGCAAAGACCACGCGAGCAACGCAAACCCGGGCACCCCGACCCCGATCTCTATGATGTCGAGATAGCGGCCGACGAACTGCGGGTGGGTCACGCCAAAGATCCCAAGCCCGATGGCAAAAAGCATCCCGCCAAACAGGCCGATCATGATGCGCCGATGACGCACGCGCATGTCTTGTGCCAGGTGTTCGATCTCATCCGACCGCCCGCGTACCGACAATTCCCCGTC
>DAIAVG010000375.1 GCA_027445725.1 Acidithiobacillus sp. | reverse complement strand
GGTCACCAGCGCCTGTGCGAGCTTGGTGCGGGCATGCCACCAAGCACTAAACGCCCCTACCCCTCCTCCCACCAAGGCCGGCACCCCAAACAGGAGAAACGCCGGATCGTGCGGTGAGACGAGCGCATCCAATAACCGGTAATGATAGCCTACGGCGCCAACAACGAGACCCAGGACGACGCCGCCCAGGGTATACAGCGCGCCGCTGAGATCTTGTCGGAAGACCCCATCTGGTTGCCGTGCGCCACGCAGATAGAGCAGGTTGGAACGGTTTGCATGGCCACTGCCACGACGTCCGATGGCCTTACGCTGGCGATTGGCCACATGACCGCGATTATCTTGCTCGGGGCAACTTCCTGTCATGAATCGATCCCTCTTGGCCGCCGCCATGAAACCTGATTCGAAACACACCCCTCCCGCGTATCCTGTGGATCGGATGGGGCGAGTCGGCCAACCTTGGCCTTAAGTTCCCAAATAATGGCGGAGAGGGTGGGATTCGAACCCACGTGGGGCGATGCCCCCAACAGATTTCGAGTCTGCGCCGGTATGACCGCTTCGGTACCTCTCCCCGGGGAAATAAGCTTAACTGGTGTCGCCAAGAAAGGATAGAGGGGGTATGATCGGACCCATGCGCACGCCCGGCGACAGAACGAAAGGGACGGGGCCCAGGCCTTTGCCATGGTTCGCCCACACCCCATACTAAGAGCCCTGGCGCTGGCCGCCTTTGCAGCGGTCATGCTCGACGGGTGCTCCTCCCGCCATGCCCAGCCGAAGCTCGTGCGGCTTCCCGACCAGAAACATGGTGAGCTTGTCGTCCTGACGCGCAGCAGTCCCACGACTTATTATCAGGGAGCCCAGGGGCCGGCGGGCATGGAGTACGACATGGCCCGGGATTTTGCCGACTATCTTGGGCTCAAACTCAAAATCAAAGTCGTTGCCCGTGATCACGGGCTCATGCAGGCCCTGGCCGCCGGAGAAGGCGACTTCGTGGCCGGCGTCACGATGACATCGGCCC
>DAIAVG010000374.1 GCA_027445725.1 Acidithiobacillus sp. | reverse complement strand
GCCGGGCAGCTATCCGGACGCGCTGGCGGTGGCCCACGGCGACCTGTTCGTGGCCAATGCGGGCAATGACGATGTGGCGGTCTACGCGATGGGCAGCGGCAAGCGCCTCGGTCTGATCCCGACCGGCTGGTACCCGAGCTCCTTGACGGTTATGCACAACTCCCTCTATGTGGTTGCGGCCAAGGGCCTCGGGACGGGGCCGAACCTGCAGTGGCAGTACATCGGGGACATGATGCACGGGATGCTGCAGAAAGTTCCGTTGGATCACTTTTCGCGCAACCTCGCCGCGTGGACGCACACGGCCCTCGAGGATGACGGGTTCCTCCCGGCGCAGCGGTCCGCCCTCGCGCGGGAGAATGCGCGCACCAGCGCCTTTCTGCACCGACACATCCGTTATGCGGTTTTCATCCTGCGCGAGAACAAGACCTTCGATGAGGATTTCGGCGATTATCGTCCCGCCGGAAAATGGGCCAACCCCCATTTCGACCTGTATGGCGCTCGCGAGCTGCCTAACCTTTACCGCTGGGCATCCCACGACACCCTGTTCGCCAATTTCATGGCGGACGGTGAGGTCACCGCCCAGGGACACCAGTGGACGGACGGCGCATCGGATTCCGACGTCGTCCAGCGGCTGTGGCCGGAGATTTACTCCCACCGCGGCCTGATCTGGAACGCCGGCCCCGGTGGCAATGGCCCACTTGATCCCGGCGCTGCGGGCAGCCATGACCCCTTCGAGTACGCCCGCAAGCCGCTCGGCGCCTTCACCAATCCCTGGATCAGCTATCCCGAGCGGCTCTATCTCTTCAACAACTTATTGGCCCATCACGTCTCCTTCGAGGACTTCGGCGAGGACATCACGCGCGCGAGAGACGGCGTCATCCGTACCGCCCTGCTCGCCCACGTCGACAGGACCTATCCCGGCTGGGATCGGATGATTCTCGATAAGAGCCGCATTGCCGCGGCGACCGCCTGGCTCGACGCCCATCGGGGCAGCGCCTTCCCGCATTTCATATTCATTTGGATCCCGGACGATCACACCGCG
>DAIAVG010000373.1 GCA_027445725.1 Acidithiobacillus sp. | reverse complement strand
CGGTTCGGCATAGACATTGGGGCGTGGGGCATGTGTGGGCCCAGATCCAAAACGCGCCCGCACCCCTATCCGCCAGTGCGAATATTCCGTCGTCCGCCGCAAGCTTCCGCCCTGTCGTTTCGGTACTCATCCCGCGCCATTCCTCTGTAAAGGCCGTCCCGGAAGATGCTACCACAGCCCTGGAGGCTGCGATAAACGCTATGCCTGCCGTCCAGGATGAATTTGTCCTCTCAATCTTTTTTCGCCAGATCAACCCGTTAACCGCTGCCGCTGACCAGGTCCTCGATAGCCCGGTATAACGGGCGCATGCACTCTCTGAGCTTTCAGGGCCAGTCCCTGTCCGAACTGATCCTGCGCCCCGTCTCCCGTAGCGAGGAGGCGCGCTATCGGGCGCCGGGCGCAGTACCACTACCTTGGCGATCTGCCCAGGATCGGCGAGACGCGGTGGTACGTCGCCACTTGGCGCGAGCAGTGGTTGGCACAGCTGTCCGTTTCGGCGGCGGCACTGAAGTGCGGGATACGCGACCGCTGGATCGGCTGGGACTTCCGTTCGCAGTATGACCGGCTCAGGCTCATCGCCAACAACAGCCGTTTTCTGATCCTGCCCGAGGGGCGTTGGCCGAACGTCGGCTCCCGGGTGCTTTCTCGACTGGAACGTCGCGTGGCCGCTGACTGGCAGCGTCAGTTTGGGCATCCGCTGCTGCTGCTGGAGACCTTTGTCGATCCGAGCCGCTTTCATGGCGGTGTGTACCGGGCCGCGAATTGGCGGGAGCCTGGCCTCGCGCGCGGCTACCGGCGCACGCGCGAGGGCTATAGCGCCGCGCCGGAGACCCCGAAACGTCTCTTCGTGCGTCCGCTGTGCCGCAACGTCCGCGCCCGCCTGACCCATCCCGATCGCCGCCGTCTTGGTCTGACGGGAGCCCCGAAAATGCAACTCAATGCCGAACAGATGCGCTCTCTGCCCCTGTGCTTTACCACCATCCCCGATCCGCGCCGCGCTCAGGGGCGCCGGCATCGTCTGCCGGTGGTGTTGGCGATTGCGGCCG
>DAIAVG010000372.1 GCA_027445725.1 Acidithiobacillus sp. | reverse complement strand
CACCGACCCATCAAAGAGCAGGGCCAGTACCTGCGCGCGGTGGTGGCCGGCCATGGCCGGTACTTTGGCGTGCCCAACAACGGCACGCGCCTGAGCGTGTTCCGCTTCCAGGTCGGGCGGCTGTGGCATCGCACCTTGTGCCGCCGCAGCCAGACCCATCACCTGCCATGGCGTCGAATGCATCGCTTGATTGCGCATTGGTTGCCCACACCCTCCATCTGCCACCCCTACCCGAACCAGCGTCTGATCGTCACGACCCGAGGCAGGAGCCGTATGCGGTAGTTCCGCACGTACGGATCTGTGGAGGGGGTGTTGGGTGACTGACATTCCTACTCCGACTGAAAGTTCGCCCATTGTTGCTCCACAAATGCCGTGAACTCCGCGCGGAAGCGCTCCGGGGCGAAGCGCAGGGCGTTTTCGCGGCAGGCTTCCGGGGTGATGGCCGCGCCCGCAGCCTCGAAGCGCTCCACGGCGGCGATGATGGCGGCGACGGATTGTTCGTAAAAGAATACGCCGGTGGGCACGGTGGACGACCCGGCGCGCTCCGCCTCCGGCAGGGGAACGATGGTCTCCAGCGCCCCGCCCTTGCCAAAGGCGATGACGGGCGTCCCGCAGGCCTGGGCCTCCAGGGGGGCGATGCCGAAGTCCTCCTCCGCCGCGAACACGAAGGCCCGCGCCCGCTGCAGGTGGTCGCGCAGGACCTCCGCGCCCGCAAAGCCCAGCAATTGCACGTTCGGTCCCGCCTTGTCGCTAACCTTGGCGAAATCCGGCCCATCCCCGATCACCACCAGACGTTTGTCCGGCATGGCGCTGAAGGCCTCGACGATCAGGTCCACCTTCTTGTAGGGAACCATGCGCGACGCGGTAACGTAGAAATCTTCCTTGTCCCGGCACAGGGGAAAATCCGCCACATCCACCGGCGGATAGATGACGCTGGACTCTCGCCGGTACACTTTGCGGATGCGCCGGGCGATGTAGTGGGAAATAGCGACGAAGCCGTCCACGCCGTTGGCCGTGCGGACATCCCACAGACGAACATAATGCACGATCAGCTTCGCCACCCAGCCCTTGAC
>DAIAVG010000371.1 GCA_027445725.1 Acidithiobacillus sp. | reverse complement strand
GGTGTCCATAATTTTGTGTAAACGTGATTGAACCCAGTTCTCGGACACTCGGCCGACTCGCCTTGCCTGCGAGCTATAGTCAATTCTGGTGTATGAGCATTTACTGACATAGCTTAGGCGGCGTCCTGTTGATCCCCCGGCAGGGTTTCATTAGCCGGTAATCCATCGATGAATTTCATTCCCGCAAAGAGATCACGCACTTTCTCCGGATGGAAAATGGCGATCCAGCGCTTTTCGGCCTGCTGCAGCATCTTGAAGCCCAATCCAATGAAGCTGTTGCGCGACACGCAGTTTTTAGTGCGCGATGTCCGGTGGCGCACGGTGGCAAAGGTCGACTCAATGGCATTGGTGGTGCGGATATGCCGCCAATGTTCGGCCGGATAATCATAGAAGGCCAGCAATTCCGCCCGATCCTTTTCCAGCTTGGCCACGGCCTTGGGATACTTCGCCTGGTAGTTGCGCACAAAGATCTCCAGGGCTTTCTCTGCGGCCTTCCGGCTCTCGGCCATCCAGATTTCCTGGAGAGCCGCCTTCGCCTTGCCCTGCTTGGATTTGGGCAGTTCGTTGAGGATGTTGGCGGTCTTGTGCACCCAGCAGCGCTGCTGGCGGGTTTCGGGATACGCTTCATCCAATGCTGCCCAGAAGCCCATGGCGCCATCACCAATAGCCAGTAATGGTGCAGCTTCCAGACCACGAGCCTGCAGGTCGCGCAGAATCTCCAGCCAGGAGGCCTTGGATTCGCGCAGGCCATCGCTGACACTGACCAGTTCCTTCTTCCCGTCCGCCGTCACGCCAATAATCACCAGCAGGCAGATGCGCGGATCCTCCTCCGCACGTAGATTGGTATAGACGCCGTCCACCCACCAGTAGGCATACCGTTTACCTTCCAGGGAACGGCGTTGCCAGGCGGCATGCTCTTCCGTCCACTGCGCCTTGAGGCGTCCCAATGCCGCCGGGGACAGTCCTTTGGCCTCTTCGCCCAGGAGGATAGAAAGCGCCTCCTGCATGTGGCCAGAAGATACCCCATGCAGATACAGCCAGGGGACCGTGGCCGCCACCGTCCGCGATTTACGCAC
>DAIAVG010000370.1 GCA_027445725.1 Acidithiobacillus sp. | reverse complement strand
CTCTTGCAAAACACTCGGCAAATTGATCACCCCGGCCAGAGCATATCAACGCGCCACCCCTCCCCGCCGACCCCGGCAGGCTTCCACGCGATTTTTCCGCATTCCGCGCGGCAAGCGCTGATCGTCCAGATAAACCGACAGGGATTGCAGGGTGGTAGACGCACTCAGAGCAATCAGCTTGACCCCCCTACCCTTGGGAAGATTTTTAACCTCGGCAAGGGGAAACAGCAAGCCACGCCCGTCTGAAGACAGACAGAGCGCTTCCGCCCGAAGGTCGGTGACGCGGATCAAAGGCAGGGGGCGCTCCTTCGCGTCCAGGGTCAAAAAAGCCTTGCCCGCCCGGTTCCGGCCGGTCATGTTTTCCAGCGTGGTCAGGAATCCATAGCCACCGGTTCCAGCCACCAGCCAAAGGCTGTCGCCCGCGCCGCAGGCAACGGAAGCCAGCACGCCGCCCGGCTGAAAATCCACCTGGCTCGACACCGGGATGCCGTCGCCCCGCCCGCCCGGTATTTGCGCCACGGCTATGGAGTAGGCACGCCCCGAATGATCCAGCAGGACCAGAGTATCTACGGATCGCACCTCGAAGGATTGCAACAAGGCATCGCCTTCCTTGAAACCCAGGGTCGCCGTATCCAGCCCGTGGCCGGAGCGGGTACGCAGCCAGCCTTTTTGCGAGACAATCGCCGTAACGGGTTCATCCGTAATGGCAGCGGCAATGGTCTGAATGGATTTGTTGGTGATGGCGTTATCGGCTTCCAGCAGGGTGCGACGATCATCACCAAATTTTTTGGCGTCGGCCCGGATTTCTTCGGCAATCAATGCCCGCAGTCGGGACTCATCCTGCAGGAGCGCGCTCAGATACGCGGCCGTTTCCCGCTTGTCAGCCAGTTCCTTTTCCAGTTCGATACCGGCCAGGCGGGCCAGTTGCCGCAGGCGAATCTCCAGAATGTCCTCCGCCTGAATCTCGCTGAGATCGAAATGGGCCATGAGGTCGGCCCTGGGGTCATCGGACTCGCGGATCACACGGATTACCGCGTCGATATCCAGCAGCACCCGCAAACGGCCTTCGAGAATATG
>DAIAVG010000369.1 GCA_027445725.1 Acidithiobacillus sp. | reverse complement strand
TTTGCAGTGCCGAATGATGTTGTCGTGCCCGAAATGGCTGTCGCTGGTAAAAAAGGTGCGCATAATCTTTCCTAATACTGGTCTCGTCCGCTAATACGCTATCCGCGCATCACCAATCTTCTCGCCGTTGTACTTCCAGCCGCAGTCTTCCTGATGGCACCACAAGGTCAGCCCCATGTTACGATCAGCCTTGGTTGCCGCCTGATACGCACCTGTATCCAGAAAAACATGCGAGCTCGCCATCAACAATCGGGAACAGGATTGCTCCCTGCAAGGGTCAGGCATCACCGTGATGGTGTGCCCCACATACGTTCTGGAAAGACCCAACATGTCCGGTACGTCATCCTCAACCACCCGCGCACGCAATTCCCGGCCCCACATCACATGGTCCACGCCATCGCCGGTCATGTCGAAGCCCCAGATGTCGCGCGGATCGTCCCACAGTGGGTTATCCTCCGCGTCTGGCTGGTCCAGCGTCAGATCGCACCAGTCCACATCTTCTCCCATTAGTTCGGCATGAGCCACATGGAAGCGTCCGGCACCAGAGCCAATCACGTGGATCAGTGGCATTTCCTGCAGTAGCGACCGCCATTCCGTAAGCACGCCGGCCTGTGCTTCATCACGCAAAAAGCGGTTCAACCATCGTCCGTCATTCCCAGAAAACGCTTTGGCGTAGATCTCGGCGCGCGCCAGGTCCACATTGGACAGTTCCCGAAGCAATCCCTCATGCCCCATCAGCACTGCCAGTAGCATGGCATCGTGGTTGCCCAGGACGGGATAGAACCAGGGTGCCTTCAGTAGTTCGAGCGCGCCCGGGCTGTCCGGGCCGCGGTCCACCAAGTCGCCCACGCTGAACAGGCGGTCCGTGGATTCGTCGAACCCGACGTGCCGCATCAGTGTGTCCAGATAGCCCACGCAACCGTGCAGGTCGCCCACGACGAAATCCCGGCCCTTGGTGTTGGCTTCGTGGCGGGCGATCTTGTGCTGAATGAAGGGCTTGGCACCCTGCAAGGGTATGACCTTCGGTGTCCGGCGCACGGCTGCGAGTACGACGTGCGGTCGGGTCGCATCCTCAATCCGCCGGCGGAAGACCCG
>DAIAVG010000368.1 GCA_027445725.1 Acidithiobacillus sp. | reverse complement strand
TGCATTGGTATGCGGCCTATGGTACCGGCAAGGTCAAAATGAAGGTGAAAAGATGGCTATGAAATTTGTGGTCTGCTTCAGGTAATGTTGAAAACTTGGCGAGCCGCCTAGACAGCGTTCACCATTTGTACCAACAAGGAAAAAATCGCACGCTAAGCGGCTCAGTGTTCCTCGCTATTGTCGTTCGGGTCGTCATGCAGGATCGTTTCATAGTTCTGCCCGCCGTAGAAAACGCCGATGATGGAAACCACATCGGCGTCCACGTCGAAGGCGATCACTGCCCGCTTCTTGTAGTTGGTGATGCGCAAGCCGGGCCTCACGTCATCACGTCTGGTGCCGCGAAGGGGAAACGTGCGCAGACTGTCGCAGTAGCTCACGATGGCTTCGGTGTATTGCGCAGCAATATCGGGCGATGCCGCCTCGGCGATATAGCGGTAAAGCTCGGCAAGTTGCTCCTGGGCTTCCGGGCTGAATACGACGCGATAGCTCATCGCGTCTTGGCGTGTTCGGCGGCCAAGCGGGCACGCACCTGGTCAACGCTGACGGCGCGGGATGGATCAGCCTTTAAGGCGTCATAAGCGGGACCGGCTTGGTTGTATAGCCAGTTTTCCACTGCGCGATCCCGCGCCATCAGCGCCCGCAGTCCGTCCCGGATCACTTCACTCTCACTGGCGTACTCGCCAGAGCGTACCTTGTTCTTCACCACGTCTGCCATGTCGTTGGGCAGGGTAATGCTCATTTGCTGAGTGGTGCGCATGACTGACTCCATTTCATTATAATGGGATTAAATCCTACTCGTTTGGGCGAGCAGTAGTCCAGCTTTCTCGAAACTCACCGTTCTGCGCAACCTGAACCGAGCCCCGCGAGCAGGAGCGAGCGTAATCCTTGTTTAAGGACAAGGGTGGTGAGTTCATGTGATTTTCCAGACGGATTTCGGATAGATGTTTGCGCGGGGGAAGGGCATACTAGCAACTAGTATTACCTTTTACTACGGAGACCTTGGTATGGCTACGGCGACTTCCATCAAACTCGATGATGAATTGAAGGGGCGCGTGCAGCGCTTGGCAGAAGTCCGCCGCCGCTCTGCGCACTGGATTATGC
>DAIAVG010000367.1 GCA_027445725.1 Acidithiobacillus sp. | reverse complement strand
GGTCACCATGTCGACGGTGGGCTATGGCGACATCGTGCCAAAGAGCGCGGACGCGCGATTCTTTGTGATGTCTGTCATCATTCTCGGTATTACGGTGTTCGCCACGTCGATATCGGCGGTCATCGTGCCGGCCATGACTGCGCGTATGCAAGATCTGATGAAGGGGGGCGGCAAGCGGATGATACGCAAGAATCATTATGTCATCGTGGGCGCCACGTCGCTCGCGCGCAATACCTGCCGGGAGCTGCTCGCGCGCCATCTGCCGGTCACCGTGGTCGTAGCCAGCGCCGCCGATGCCGGCGCTTTTGGGGACGCCGATGTGCTGGTGGGCGATGCCAGCGACGCGGATACGTTGCGCGCGGCGGGCGTCCCGGACGCCACCGCCGTGCTCGCGTTGCGTGATGATGACTCGGAGAACGCGTTCACCGTCCTCGCCGTCAAGGAGCTAAACGGTGCGACCCGCACGGTGGCGGCCGTCAACCATGGCAAGAACATGGCGCGTATGCACCATGTCCGGCCCGATCTCGTTATCGCCCCGCAGGTGATGGGCGGGGAGCTGCTGGCCATGGCCCTCAATAACGAAGAACTCGATAGCGATACGGTGATGCGGCGCCTATTTCGCAAGGGCGAGGCCGATTCGTGAGGTGACCCTAAGGGCTCATCGGGGTCGTGCCGCGACGGCTTGCTTAAGGCCGTTCAGGGCTTGCGGCGCCGCGCCCGGGCGGGCGCGTTTCCTGCCGCCTCCGCCTTTTCCATGCGCGCCATGAGATCACGATCATGTTCATCTCGATAGGGCTTGAGATCGAGATCCGGGGGGACGTTTTTCAGCCGCTCGTCGCCCACGCTTTTTACATAGCGCTGCATGAAGGCATCGTAGGCCCGCCAGGAGATACGGTCGGCGCGCACCGCCGCCTCCTCAGCGCGAGTGGCAATCTGGTGGGCATGGAGGTAGTGAAGATCAAGTTCGTCGATCAGGGATTTCTCGACGGCCTCGTGGAGGATCAGGTAGCGGTCCACCTCCACTGTCCGTCCCTTGTCCGTGAAGGTCCGTGGCAGATGGCGATCAATGTAGATCGTGCGCCCGTCCTGGCTGTAGCCAGCTAGATAAGG
>DAIAVG010000366.1 GCA_027445725.1 Acidithiobacillus sp. | reverse complement strand
AGCCCACGTTGCAGCGCTCGGGAAAGGCCGGGTGTGTTTCGATGCGCGGACCCAGAGTGGCCACCGGGGCCTCCGCCGCGCTCGCGACACGCAGCACTGCGTGGGGGTTGCCCATGCCAACGGCGGCGATGCGCAGGGTGTGCTTCCCCGCGGACAGCAGGTATTCGGGGGATTCTTCATCGGCGCGGAAGGGGACATCGGCGGGGACGAGTCGCGGAACACCCATATGGACGGTGATATTTCCGTTTCCCCGGTGATGCAGGATCAGCCGCCCCGTCCGAGTCTCGACGGTGATGATGTCCTTGCCGGTGAGCTTGGCGCGGCGCACGAAGACGGCAAAGCAGCGGGCGCCGTTGCCGCACTGCGCCACCTCAGTGCCATCCGCGTTAAAGATGCGATACCGGAAATCACTATCGGGGCACGTCGCGGTCTCTACGAGCAGAATTTGATCGCAACCGACGCCGAAGTGGCGGTCGGCTATGGCACGGATGGCCTCGGGGCACAGTTCGACCCGTTGACGAACGCCATCGAAAACGACGAAATCGTTACCCAGGCCCTGCATCTTGGTGAAGCGCAGAGAGGGGGACGCAGAATCAGTATGGGAGTGGCTCATATCCTGAGTTTAGCAATGTCTGTCCGGGGAGGACAGGGCGCGCAAATCGGAGGCTTCAGGCTACGCTTTCCAGGTTTATGACGCTTCCCGAACTGGCCGACCGCCCGCGCTCATGGGTAGCGCCGGTCAGGCAGCGACATTGATATGTCGCAAGGCGTCCGCGCCACCTTTCTTCGAGGCGTCCAGGATTTCTATGCCGACTAGACGGCCGTCTTTGTCGTAATCCAGGACAACGCCGTCGGCAACTTCTTCGCTTTCTTCGATGGGCGCCGACGTCAGTTCCAGATACACCGCATCCGCCTCTCTATCCACTCGCACTAACATGATGCCCTCCTGTCAAAATAGACGGTTATCACATGGTGATGGTTGTCCTCCCGTGTCACCACGCGGAGCATCTTCCCTCGCTCCCCGTGGCACTTGAGAAACGATTGTTTGCCATCCTGGTTCTCTGTCCTGTCCGGCGCGAGGATTGCCGCCTCGATCCACTCTATCTTGATGCCGCGCCGCTGTACCGCGAAG
>DAIAVG010000365.1 GCA_027445725.1 Acidithiobacillus sp. | reverse complement strand
ATCTGAAAGCACTGGCCGATGCCGCGCTGCTGCGCCAGTGGCAGGCAGAAGTTGCGGCGCTATTCCTGAGTCCGGAACTACAGGAAATGCTTTTGGCTCTGGCGCAACGCAGCCGTGAGGATGCGCGGGTGCGGATTGGCTTGTCGCCACGAGGCTTGCTAGCGCTCAAGGCGAGCGCACAGGCCTGGGCCTTTCTAGCGGGTCGAGATTTTGTGACGCCAGACGACCTGCGCGCCGTGACGGTGCCGGTGCTGGGGCATCGTTTGCTGTCCAGTGCGTCGCTGGGCGGTGATGAATTGGCCGCACTGCTGATGCAGGATACCTGGGGTTTTGGCCCGTGAGTAGCAAACGGCGGGAGGTGCGTCTTTCCCGTCCGGGTAAGGTCTTTGTCGGGCTAACCCTCGCCTTCGGCTTTTCTGCCGTAAACACGGGTAATAATGTCTTGTTCCTGCTGGTTTCCATAATGCTGGCCATTATGGTGCTCTCTGGTTTCGTCGCCGTCGGCAACCTCTGGCGGGTGCGTGCCGTCGTGCTGCCCGGCCAGATTTTTACCGCAGGAGAGCGGGGTGAACTGCTCCTGCGCATTCATAATCCACGTCCCTGGCCGCTGTGGCTGCTGGAACTGCGCTTAGGCAACGTGCGACGCACCGTGACTCGCCTAGGTGCGCGCCAGGAAACATTGGTAGCCCTGACTTGGCACCCGCCCCTACGCGGTCAGCCACTGTTACCCCCGCTACGGATGGGTTCTGCCTTTCCTTTTGCTTTTGTCTGGCGTGGTATGCATCTCCCGATCAAATCAGCGGATCAGCCCTGGGTGGCCCCCGCTGCGGGCGAGCCATCGTTGCTACCGGCAGACCTGGATTTTCAGGAGGCGGAGGGGGGCGAGGCCGGCGGCAGCGGTGATCTGCTCTGGGTGCGGGAGCGTCGGCCCGGAGAAGGGCTCGGCGCTGTAGTCTGGCGCCGGGTGGACTGGTCTTTGGGCGTGCAGGGGGAGTTGCGCTTGCCTGTCCGTGAGCGGGAGCATGCAGGGCAGCGACGAATCCTGCTCGACTGGGAGGACGTGACGCTGCAACGCTGGCCGGTGGAGCAGCGCCTGCAAATACTCCGCGCGGCGCTGGACATCGCGCTGGAACGGGGCTGGGCGTGGCAACTGCGG
>DAIAVG010000364.1 GCA_027445725.1 Acidithiobacillus sp. | reverse complement strand
TTGATCAGGAGGCCGCCGCGTTGTCCCGCATGGCCCTCACCGCCCGACCCAGCCCTTCCTGAAATCGGTGGCTATGCGCATGCAGTCGCCCGAGTAGCCGATGCAGTTCCTCGCGCGTTCCGCTTTGCCGTACCTGAAGGATTTCCTGCCCCAAGGCATGCACCGCTTCATGCTCGGCCAGCAAAGCCTCTACCCCGGGCAGTTCCGACGCATGGGCGTGCAGCCAGGCGGTGATCGGACAGGCAGCCAGATCCGCATGCTCGTAACCCCCATGATGCATCGCGGACTCTTCTGCCGCATGCACCCATCCCAGATGCTGGTACAGAGCCAGCAGCGGCGTGTCCGCATCCCCCGTACCGAGGACAAAGGCGTGCACGAAATCAGCGACCGCCTCCGCCTCCAGCGGCCTGGCAATGGCATATCCCTGGAGATAGTCGACCTCCATCTCGCGCAGCAGGGCGATGTGGGCTTCGGTTTCCACCCCTTCCACCGTGATGATGACGTTCATGCCCAAACCCAGATTGATGAGACTCTCGACAAAGATCAGGTCTTGGGGTTTGTTCGGTAGTTCGCGGATGAAACCCTGATCGATTTTGATCTCGTCAATGGGCAGATTTTTGAGCCGCAGGAGCGAGGCGTAGGCACTACCCACGTCATCCAGGGCGATCTTCACGCTTGCGCTGCGCAGTCGTTGCAGATGCCCCAAGGCGACCTCCTGTTCAAGGATCTCCCCGATCTCCAGCACCTCCAGTACCAGGGATTCCGGGGGTATACCCGGATAAGCGGCCAGGATCTCGAAGACAGTATCGGCAAATCCGGGACTGTCGAGCTCTTCCGGAGTGACATTGACGCTGAGGAAGAGATCCAGGCCCGTCTCTTGCCATTGCGCAAGTTGCCGCAGCCCCGTCTGCAGCACGAAATGCCCCAATGCCAAACGCTCCCGCATGCCGAGGGACGGGAGGAATTGGTCTGGGGAGATCTCCCGGCCCTCCCGGTGCCAGCGGGTCAGGGCCTCGAGGCCCACCACCCGGCCTGTCGTCAGGGCCACCAGGGGTTGATAGCGTAGCGTCACCGCTCCGGCGACCAAAGCCTGTAGAAAATCCTGGCGCAACACTTCATCACTCATGGTGATGGTACCGAGATCCAGGTGATAGAG
>DAIAVG010000363.1 GCA_027445725.1 Acidithiobacillus sp. | reverse complement strand
ATCTGAAAGCACTGGCCGATGCCGCGCTGCTGCGCCAGTGGCAGGCAGAAGTTGCGGCGCTATTCCTGAGTCCGGAAGTACAGGAAATGCTTTTGGCTCTAGCGCAACGCAGCCGTGAGGATGCGCGGGTGCGGATTGGGTTGTCGCCACGAGGCTTGCTGGCGCTCAAGGCGAGCGCACAGGCCTGGGCTTTTCTGGCGGGTCGGGATTTTGTGACGCCCGACGATCTGCGCGCCGTGACGGTGCCGGTGCTGGGGCATCGTTTGCTGTCCAGCGCATCGCTGGGCGGTGATGAATTGACGGCACTGCTGATGCAGGATACCTGGGGTTTTGGTCCGTGAGTCGCAAACGGCGGGAGGTACGTCTTTCCCGTCCTGGTAAGGTCTTTGTCGGGCTGACTCTGGCCCTCGGCTTTTCTGCCGTAAACACCGGTAATAATGTCTTGTTCTTGCTGGTTTCCATGATGCTGGCCATTATGGTGCTCTCTGGTTTTGTCGCCGGAGGCAACCTCTGGCGGGTACGTGCCGCCGTGCTGCCCGGCCAGATTTTTACCGCAGGAGAGCAGGGCGACCTGCTTCTGCGCATTCATAATCCACGCCCCTGGCCACTGTGGCTGCTGGAACTGCGCTTAGGCGATGCGCGACGCACCCTGACTCGCGTAGGCGCGCGTCAGGAGGCATTGGTAGCCCTGGCCTGGCACCCGCCCCTACGCGGTCAGCCGCCATTACCCCCTCTACGGATGGGTTCCGCCTTTCCCTTTGCTTTTGTCTGGCGCGGTATGCACCTGGTGGTAGAGTCAGCGGATCAGCCCTGGGTGGCCCCTGCCGCGGGCGAGCCATCGTTGCTACCGGCAGATCTGGGTCAGCAGGAGGCGGAAGGGGGTGAACCCGGCGGCAGCGGTGATTTGCTCTGGGTGCGGGAGCGTCTACCTGGAGAAGGGCTGGGCGCTGTAGTCTGGCGCCGGGTGGACTGGTCTTTAGGCGTGCAGGGGGAGTTGCGCTTGCCTACCCGTGAGCGGGAGCAGGCAGGGCAGCGACGAATGTTGCTCGACTGGGAAGAGGCGGCGCTGCAACGCTGGTCGGTGGAGCAGCGCCTGCAAATACTCCGCGCGGCGCTGGACATCGCGCTGGAACGGGGCTGGGCGTGGCAACTGCGG
>DAIAVG010000362.1 GCA_027445725.1 Acidithiobacillus sp. | reverse complement strand
GGCGATACCCTGGCTCCGGGCAATGTCAGGTATACCGAGCGACTTCGGCATACGTAGCTCGCGCAGTGCGCCGGCGCCGCCGATCCAGAAGCCGTTGCCCTGCCGGGCGATGTGGATGGCGAAGAAGTCGTTGGCGATTCGGGCGTAATCCGCGGTGTAAATCGGAGTGATCGACTGCTTGAGCACCCAGCCGTAAACCTTGTTCACGGCCGCCAGAGACGCGAGCTTGCTGCCCGAATACCAATGCGTATAGATGTCGATGGGCTTGATCCGGTGAGGCCTGTCGGTCATCTCGAAGGTCTGGATGACGTTCACGTAGCCCCAGTACGGGCCGTGCCACAGATTGGTGAAGTAGTCCTCGTTGGCGTCGGGCGCGAAGACCTGCAGCCACTTGCCGCGGTAGATCCCGATGGGGGGTACCGCGGTGACGCTGGGATTCTTCCGGCTGATGTAGGCGGTGCCGCCATTGATGTTCATCAAGCCGGCGCCGTAGGCCAGACCCACCACCTGGGCATCGGGATCACAGTCTCCCGACCACTGGTCGATGACCACCTTCTTGCCGGGTGGCGCGAGATGCGCGTCGATCCACCGTGCGGCGCCGACCGCCTCCATGTAGGGGCTGAACGTGTAGCCGGGGACCGGCAGATTGTTGCCGGGCAGATTCTTGCCCGTCTCTATGACCGGCCAATCGAACGGATGCGACCACATGTGTGAGCCGATCTCGACATAGGGCAGGCGGAACAGCTGCCGCGCGATGTTGCTGCCCAGGGGCGCCAGCGCAGGATAGAGGCCGTGATTCCCGGGCAACAGGTCGCCGACGATGACCGAGCCGGTGAAGGGCAGCTTGTACCGCTCCACGATCCGGTGCATGTAGACCTCGCCGGCGATGTGATACGGCGGGAATTGGGCGCGGCTGACGAAGCCGTCACCGTCGGTGTGGGCCATAAAGAGCCGTCGTCCGCTTTCCGTGGTGGTGTCCGGAACGGGCATGCTCGGCAGGTGCAGGGCCTTCCGATACAGGCGGAAGGGGTTCACCAGCCACCGTGTGTCGCCGTCGGGCAGTGTGGTGAGCAGATAGGGGGACATGACGTAGCCCCCCCAGGGCGTGATCGCGGCGGCGTCTTCCACCGTTCCCCTATGGCTCCGCAGCCGCAACCAGACGTGACTGCCGTT
>DAIAVG010000361.1 GCA_027445725.1 Acidithiobacillus sp. | reverse complement strand
CGAAATCGGCGTAGATAGCACCAGCTTTGGCACGGCCCTTCGCGCCGCGCTGCGCGAAAAACCCAACATCATAATGGTTGGTGAAATGCGGGATGCGGAGACCATCGAAACGGCGGCCGTTGCCGCAAACTCAGGCCATCTGGTGCTCGGAACCACCCATGCGGCGACCGCCTCAGAGTCCGTGCGCCGCATGCTGGAAAGCGTATCCGAGGGCCACCGTAGCAGCCTTCAGAATCTACTGGCGGATGCGATTGTCGGTATCGTTTCACAGAAACTTGTCCCAAACATCAACAAAGACGGAAAGGTGTTGGCCTATGAAATCATGACGGCGACCCCGGAAGTACGCGCCAACATCCGCACCGGGCGCTATGAGGCGTTGCCGGGCGTCATCCAGCAGGGCGGCGCGGACGGCATGATGTTAATGGAAAAGTGCCTGCGCGAACAGGTGAGAAGCGGGAAGATTCTGGAGGAAGACGCCATTGCCTATGCGCCAGACCCAGAACGGCTGCGCAAGATGCTGGAGTATTGATCATGTTCATTCACGCGACCGCAGACAAACGGCAGCAGCACCCATCCAAAGAGGCTGGGTTCACGCTGGTCGAGATTATGATTGCTCTGGCGATTCTCACGATCATGGCCGTGGTACTCTTTCCGCTCTTTTCCCAGACGATCAATTACTCCCAGACCACCACCACGAGAGCGCATCTCAATGAGCTGGTGAAAGGGCTGAAGGTCGCCTATGAAAAAGATGCCATGGTCGTTGATACCACAGGCGCCGATGGTGATGTGGTATTCACTTCAAACTGGGGGCAGGTTCTTGGCGCGCCTAATGACCCTCTTGGAACAGCTACCCTCACCAGTGGATCGACGACGGTTAATCCCGTTCAGGCTTATGCATTAGGCAACCAGGCAAGTCTGGAATCCGGGTTTTATGCCATTGCCGGCGCCGCCGGCACGTCCCCACTCTCCCTGGCCACCGATGGGTACGGAAATCCGTTCTGGGTTTACGTCAGCCCGGAAATGGAAGGCCACTATGACGGCTACCCGGTCTACTATCATGATGTGGCTTTTCTTTCCACGAACGGTGCACCTTCCAGCGTCACCCCAGCCAGTCAGGGTGTGACCTATACCTGCACCGTTAACCCCACGTATGAGCAAAGCGGATGCAGCCTGAATCTGGGAACCAACGGCGGTCAGCACGA
>DAIAVG010000360.1 GCA_027445725.1 Acidithiobacillus sp. | reverse complement strand
GTACGCGGTTCAGCCCTGGTTGGGCATGGTTGGAGGCCGTGGTGTTGCCAGCCGTGACTTCCACATCCAGCAGCAGACGCAGATTGCCCATCCAGTACGCGTGATAGGCGTGGGACGGACGCCCCGGTTTGTGCGGATTATAGCCCACTTCAGCCCCTTCCTGATGCCCGAACAAGGTTTTGATGGTGGTGTCGATATCGAGAATCCAGGGTGTGTGACAGGCCGCCGCCACGCTTTTGAACAAATGCTTGCGCATCCATTCAGTCCCTTCGGCTTCGGGGATTTTCCCCAGCGCCCGGCGCAGAGCGTCTTCGCTGACGATCTTGCTCATCCCCAGGATTTAGGGACTCACGCCATCACTGCGTAATGCCGTGACGTGTGCGTAGCGTCGGTGACCTGCCAGGATGGAGAGATTCCAGGTGCCCAATACATCGCGCTTCTTCGGGGCGTTGGGGCTGTTGTAGATCAAGGGGCATTCTTCTACCCAGGCATCAAACAGGCCGCTGACCTCCAGAAACTCAGCAAAGAACACCAACTGGCCAAAGGGAGTAGCTGCCGATTCCGGATCCCAGGATACCTGAACGCGACCGCCCAGTGTGTCCACGACCATGGCTTTTACTGCCGCAGGAATGGCCTTTTGCGGCCGATTTTCGTCATCACCCACAGGGTGAGCCTCCATTACAGGGGAAAAACCAACCCTATCAAAGATATCCTGCCAAATCAGCAGAGGTAACTACCGAATTTAGGATAATGGGAGTGATTTTCGGGGCAGCGCGCCCAATGGTAGATCTCCAAATCCGCAAAAGCGATACATGGATTCTGCATACTTGAGGCGATTTGCAACGGACCATTCTGGGTGTTCCCGAAAGGCCGTCCGAAGTTGTCGGAAGCTGACTTCGGTCGCAGAGCCTACCAGAATTGGTTCGCGGTCAATGTAATGGCAGTCTTCGATCACCAATTGAAGAAAGCGATTGTAGTGGTTGCAGTGAAAGACGACCGGCTCACGCGATATGGTCATTATGCCGGTGCCGGATAAGGCTTCTGGATGGATTACTTCTTCTGCTTGCTTCAATTTATCATACCATTAGACATAAGATACCCTTGTGTTTCATGTTCGTGTTGCCAAAAGGCTCCCATCATATGGTTTCCGAGAGGTTTCCGCTTGCGGCTAGGCATCAGACAAAACAAAGAAATTCTCCATTGTTCTAGTTCATAGGCGAACGGAGCTATTTTAGCCAACTCCTATGTCTC
>DAIAVG010000359.1 GCA_027445725.1 Acidithiobacillus sp. | reverse complement strand
TGCGAAGCGCGGCCTCCGCGGCTACTTGCGAGATGGATGCCGGGTTCGAGGTACTCTGCGATTGGACCTTGGCCATGGCCTTGATGAGGTCGACCGGGCCGGCCGCATAACCTATGCGCCAGCCGGTCATCGCATAGGCCTTCGAGACCCCGTTTAGGACAATGGTGCGGTCCAGGAGGTCCGGGCAGACGTTGGCGATATTGGCAAACGGCTCGCTGCCCCAGGCGATGTGCTCGTACATGTCGTCGCTTGCGATCAGGACATGCGGATAGCGGCGCAGTACCTCGCCCAGGCCGGCAAGCTCCGCGCGGGTATAGACGGCGCCGGTCGGGTTCGAGGGGCTGTTCAACACGAACAGCTTGGTCTTATAGGCAAGTGCCGCATCCAGGGTCTCGGGGGTGATCTTGAAGCCCTGCTTGAGCGTGGTCGGGATAATGACCGGCGTGGCGTCGGCCATCAAGACGATGTCGGCGTACGAGACCCAGTAGGGCGCGGGAATGACGACCTCGTCCCCGGCATCAAGCAGCGCCTGGGCGAGATTGTAGAAACTTTGCTTGCCGCCGACCGACACCAAAATCTGCGACGTGGTAAAATGCAAATTGTTCTCGCGGGCGAACTTTTCGGCCACCGCGGCTTTCAGTTCCGGCGTGCCGTCGACCGCGGTGTATTTGGTGAAGCCGGCGCGGATGGCGCGGATCGCCGCTTCCTTGATGAGGTTCGGGGTATCGAAATCCGGTTCGCCGGCACCTAGGTCCAGGATATCCCGCCCCTCGGCCTTGAGGGCCTTGGCGCGAGCGGTGACGGCAAGCGTCGGCGAGGGCTTGATTCGGCCTACACGGGCCGATAGTGTCAGTTTGGGCAAGCGGGAACCTTTTCGGGCATCTACTCGTCCCTATATTACCCTGGATATCGATGCAACCAAAGCGGCACGCAGAACGTTTCGAGATTGCCAGCCACTATGCCCCGGCCGGGGATCAGCCGACGGCCATCAAGTCGCTGGTGGAGGGCTTGCGGGCCGGGCTCGCCTTCCAGACCCTGCTTGGGGTCACGGGCTCGGGGAAGACTTTTACCGTCGCCAATGTCATAGCCGAGCTCCAGCGCCCAGCCCTGGTCCTCGCGCCCAACAAGACGCTCGCGGCCCAATTGTACTCGGAGATGCGCGACTTCTTTCCCGACAACGCCGTCGAGTATTTCGTTTCGTACTATGATTACTATCAGCCGGAGGCCTATATCCCGGCTTCCGATACCTTT
>DAIAVG010000358.1 GCA_027445725.1 Acidithiobacillus sp. | reverse complement strand
GGGCACAACGAACCGGCCTTTCGCCACACCAATCCGCTTTCCAGACAGGACCGTATCTATCGGCACCAACTTGGCGACGGGACGGCCATTCCTGGCGATCACGATCTCGCGCTCCTGTCCTTGCTCGATGGCTTCCACCAGGCGGGACAGAGAGGACTTGGCTTGTAACATATTGACAGACTGCATCGTAATCGCATTCTCCATAAAATGGAGTTAGTCTAGTCTGGCTAATTAAAATGGTCAAGACCGTGATTGTGCTGTCCGCCACCTCAAACGCTGTCCGGGAACCACCCCGTGACGCGCAACACCGCCTGCCGCCACCTCCAGCGTCATGTGGGCACCCCGGCAGGATTTCATGCGCCATGCGCTGACATCTGGGTGACGAGCCAATATCCTCAGATCGGCATCCAGGAAAATGACATCGATGGGGAAACACATACCCACGGTGTGTACACTCCCGCAAGCAGTCAGCAACAACCCCTGCTGATCAGAGAGCCCGGTCTTGCCCAGCAAACCCTGCAAACGGTCGAGAAAACTGGCCGCCATCTGCACCTCAGACCAGAGCACCTGATCACCCCGACAAACTACGCCTTGTTGTGTCAAAAGCCGCCTTCCTGAAGAAACTTCATGTAGATGACAAAAGCTAGCATCAAAAAGGTGATGGGAAAAATGAAGACGAGCAGTGGCGCCAGCAACTTGACCGGCGCCTCCAGCGCCATTTTTTCGGCGCGCAGGAAACGCTCTTCGCGCCGCTGTTCCGCCTGCGCCCGCAACGCTGGCCCCAGATCACCGCCCCGATCTTCCGACTGAATCAACGCACTGACCAGACTCCGGACCTCCGGCAACGGAACTCGCTGGCCAAAGCGCCGGAAAATGTCTGTCTTCGATGTCCCCGCGCGCAAATCGCGGATCATGACACTGAACTCATTACGCAACGGACCAGGGGGCCCCTTATCCACCGCCACCTGCATGGCACTGGTCAAATTCAGCCCACCCTCGATCATCAGGGTGATAAAATCGAGATAAACGGGTAGCTCCTTGAGAATCAGCCGCCCCCGCCGCCGGGATTGCTCAACAAGCCACAGATCGGGATAAAAACTGCCAACCAGCATGGCCAGCAGGCTCAGCCAGATATTGAAAAGCCCAAATGCCGTATTAAATAAAAAGACAAAAATCAGCGGCACCAGCATACTGATTACCTTGAGCGCTACAAACTCTCTGGCACTGAGCAAATAATTCATACCGGCTCTTTGTAATCGATGGTGGACGCGCAGTAAACGGCGGTCTGGAATGAAGACAATCAACG
>DAIAVG010000357.1 GCA_027445725.1 Acidithiobacillus sp. | reverse complement strand
CGCTGATACCGTCTGAGCAGGCGGTATCAGCGCTCGAACCGGCCCAAAGGCTCGACAACGCCCCCGCTCCAAAAGGTCATGAGGTGCATCCATCCGGTGCTGTCCGCGACCCAGACGCCGCGCTGGCTGCAGCCATCAAGGACCGCGACGGCGACTGGTACAACCTTTCCGTGCAGGAAAAGGACGGTCGGCTGGTGGGAACCTTGAAGCGGCGCGATGTGAAAACGGGTCTGGTGGAGACGATGCCAGCCGGTGTTTTTCGCCCTGACGTGAATTATGGGGTGGTGGCCAGGTTTGAGCGCGAGTCCGGGGAACTCCTGGCGGTTGGCCTTTCCCGTGGTCGGGATGGCGGTGTGGAACTGAAGGTCTTTTCCCAGTCGAGGGACGCCGCAGTCTTCGCCTGGCAGCGGATTCATGAACACCCGGGACATCTGCGGGCCAATGAAGCGCTCCAGAATATCCCGGATCACCGGGAGGGCAAGGTCATCGAACAGGCTTTGGGCGTGGGCCCAGAGATGCTCAACCCGGCGCGTGTTGCCCCCAGGGCCCCAGACCGACGGCCGGAGAAGCAGAAGCAGCAGGGTGTGGAGATATAGAAACAATGGGTATCGGAGTTTTTGTGAGCAATTTTTTGCTGGTGACTGAAAGGAGAAAGTGATGGCTACCCGAATGATGCAACGGAACAACCTGGTGGATGCTTTTGTGCTGGTCAACGACGAACAGACCAACGCTGCCCTGAAAGCCGCGCGGGAACAGATTGGGGACGCGGAATGGAAGAAGGGGTACTCCCCGGAGAACAAGGCGATTGTCCGCGACGCCCTGAAGGAACATGGGGCACGGTACGAACAGGCGCTGAAAGGCAATCTGGTGGGTGCGGAAGTGGCTGAAACGCAGGCCAATGGGGAGACCTTCAGGAAGCTGCGCGTCACGCTGGAGAATGAAGCCGGCAGGACCATCCTGTCGGCGGACATGAGCTCCGAGTTTGCCCAGCGGCTGATCACCAAGCTCGATACGGCAACTCGGGAACATGCTGGGGGCGAAGTCAGCATTGGCGCTTTCGCCAAGCAGACGGAGCGGGATGATCGGACTTTCGTGGATCACGTGGCGACCATGAAGGGCCCGGACGGGCAGGAAGTTCCGGCTACTCCCGGGCACTTCGAGAAGGCCAGGGAGCGGGTGGAGGCAGCGCAAAAGCCGATGCTGGATGCCGGCATGAAGGACAGGAAGATCCTGAACCAGATCGCCGCCAGCACCCGGGAGAGCTACTTCGCGGAGGTTGCCGCTGGTCTGTCCGAGCGGATGGTGGAGCAAGGGATTGCGCCGAAGACCGTAGCGAACGAGCGGGGAGCCTTGCAGGCGG
>DAIAVG010000356.1 GCA_027445725.1 Acidithiobacillus sp. | reverse complement strand
AAGCCGAATCCATAAGTTACGCAGGATGTTGTTTTCACCTGACAGAAGGAGCGTATCCATGTACTTAAGCACCCTGTTCCTGAACACCCCATCCCGTTTTGGGGCGTTGCTGATCCTGTCCACCGCGCCTTTGGCCTCGCCCGCCGTGGCGCAGGCCGGCCTGCCCGCCGCCCAATGCAGCCGGGCGGCCACGCCCACGGAAGGAGCCATCTGCGCCAACCAGGAACTCCGCGCCCTGGACACGGAACTTGCCGAGGCCTATCACCACGCCTTGGCCGCCACTAAAAAGGATAGCAACGAGCGTCAAATGCTCATTGCCGAACAGCGGCAGTGGCTCACCATGCGTGATGCTTGCAAGGCGAATGTCGGGTGCTTGGCGGCGGCATACCGCGAGCGTCTGGCGCAACTGCATCCAAGGGCTATGCTGGAGCTATCTCCGATCGCGCTTCCCCAGTTTCTGGCGAAGCACCCAGACGCGGTCATTCAACTCACCAGTCAAAGTCCAGGCTGTATATACTGTACGGACCAGGATCGCAGGATTTTCGCTGAGGTGGCGGCGCATCTGCCCGCACCTGTGGCTATCGCCCGGGTAGAGTGGACACCATGGTACCTTTTCCCCAAGGAAGTTGCTTCGCTCGCCGGATCCACGCCGGGAATTCCAATGATCGCGATATTGCGTAATGGGGAGGTAGTCGATCGCATTTCAGGTCAGCAGAGAGACCCGGCATTGCTATCCCGAGCCATAGCCTCGGTGTTTCGGGAGTGATCGGGTTCAGGCAAAGGCCGTCGCCCATCTCCCAAGAGACTGAACGGCGGCGCCCATGACGCTTAGAAGGTTGTCTGCTCCGCAAACACCCCCAACGCCCGCTTCAGATCCTCCCAGACCTTGCGCTTGTCGATGGGGTTACGCAACAGATAGGCGGGGTGGTAGGTGACAATCAGGGGAATGCCTTGGTAGTGCTGGGTGGTGCCACGCAGTTGGCTGAGCGGCGTATTCACCTGAAGCAAGCCCTGCGCAGCAAAACGTCCCAGGGCAACGATCACACGCGGCTGTAAAAGCGCGATCTGGCGCTGCAGATAGGGCGTGCAGGCATGCACTTCCGGACCCAGCGGATCACGGTTGTTGGGGGGGCGGCATTTGAGGATATTGGCGATATAAACGTCTTTCTCTCGGCTTAGGCCCATGGCCTGGAGCATGTTGTCGAGGAGTTGACCGGCACGGCCCACAAAGGCCTCGCCGCGGCGGTCTTCTTCCGCACCCGGCGCCTCGCCGACAAAGAGCCAGGACCCGTGCGGGTTGCCCGCACCGAATACGGCATGTTTGCGGGTTTCGCCCAAGGGGCAGGCCTGACAGGTACTGACCATGTTG
>DAIAVG010000355.1 GCA_027445725.1 Acidithiobacillus sp. | reverse complement strand
GCTCGGTTTCAGCCAGGAGCGCAAGGCGCAGAGCGCGCTGGAACTGCTGAAAGAGCGACTGCGGATTCAGGCCCGCGTCTGTCGCGATGGACAATGGCAAAGTATCCCGGCCGCTGACCTTGTGCCGGGCGATCTGGTTCATGTGCGAGTCGGGGATATGGTTCCCGCCGACCTGCGTCTCAGCGACGGCGGCATATTGGTGGACCAATCCGCCCTGACGGGGGAATCCATGCCCGTGGAGCGGGCGGCGGGCGACACCCTCTATTCCGCCTCGGTCATCCGTCGCGGCGAAGCTTCCGGGGAAGTTACGGCCACGGGAGCCAAAAGTTATTTTGGCAAAACCGCTGAGCTGGTGCGCGGCGCCGGTGCCAAAAGTCACCTGGAAGAACTGGTTCTCTCCATCGTCCGTTATCTGGTAATGATGGACGTCATTCTCGTCGCCGCGATCCTGATTTACGCAGCCGCCAGCCACGTCCCTCTTGCGGAAATATTGCCTTTTGCGCTCATCCTGCTGGTTGCTTCGGTACCGGTGGCGCTGCCCGCCACTTTCACCCTGGCTACTGCCATCTCCTCTCTGCATCTGGTGCATCGGGGTGTGCTGGTCACCCGCTTGGCCGCCGTGGAAGAAGCCGCTGCCATGAGTGATCTCTGTAGTGACAAAACCGGCACTCTCACCCAGAACCGTCTCAGCCTCAGTCAGGCAAAGGGTTGGCCCGGCGTGGAAGAGCCGGAGCTTCTGAAGATGGCGGCCATCGCCAGTGACAGCGCTACTCAGGATCCCATTGATCTTGCCATTCTCCAGGCGTCGGTAGCGCCGACCGCACACCTCCCTGATCGTCAGCAGTTCGTGCCCTTTGATCCCGCTACCAAGCGTTCGGAGGGGGTTTTCATGCAGAACGGAGCATCCTGGCGCGCACTCAAAGGCTCACCTCAGATCATCGCCAAACTCTGCGGCAACACGGACTGGGAACCGGCGACAACGGATCTCGCCGCCGGTGGCGCAAGGGTGCTCGCCGTGGCAGCGGGCCCGGATGGCCAACCACGATTTTTCGGTCTGCTTGCGCTCGCTGATCCGATCCGCCCAGATGCGGCCCAAGTCGTTCAACAATTGAAGGAACTGGGCGTGCAGGTGCGCATGGTCACCGGTGACGGTCCGCAGACCGCAAAAAATGTTGCCACAGCGCTGGGTATCATGGGCAGCGTTTGTGACGGCAAGGCCCTGGCTGAAGACTGTGGCGTGTATGCCGGGGTTTTCCCCGCTGATAAGTTTCATCTGGTGCAAGGTTTGCAGAAAAAAGGCCGGATCGTCGGAATGACGGGCGACGGGGTCAATGACGCCCCCGCCCTCAAACAGGCAGAGATGGGCGTCGCCG
>DAIAVG010000354.1 GCA_027445725.1 Acidithiobacillus sp. | reverse complement strand
CTGTCCAGAGAACAGCAAAGGGCTACAGCGCGGCTCCTACGAGCGCAGGGGATGACGCAGCAGGACATAGCTGATGCCGTGGGAGCGCCCCGCCGAACGGTGGCACATTGGCTTGAGTGATTTTGGCCACGAACGGCCTATATCAGATATTAGCGCCCGCGCCGCTGGTAGGCGGCCATGTAGCTGGATGGCGTGCGTCCTTTTGTTTTCTTGGTTTGCAGGCAATTTTGGGCCTATTTTTCGTCCAAGTCCAAAAAAGAGCTTTAGCTCCAGCCCCGCAGGGGCAAAGAACAGCGAGGAGTGGCGGGCGATTTGCTTGCAAATCGTTCGACGCTACCGCAACCAAGGGAGCGCAGGCGACCGCGGAGTGTGGGCTACGGAGTGCAGTGCCTGGCCGGATACCCGCGCCACCGTCCCCGCAAGCGGGGGCCCCTCGCAGCGCGGCGCGCCCGTGCGCGTCCGGCCAGGACAGGGGCCCTCATGCGCTGATGGTCGCCAATGGGTGCAGGCCTTCAGGTTCGGGGCTGGCGTCACGGATGGGGCAGAGGTCGGGGTAGATCATGGGCTATGCCCATTTTGGCAGCATGGGATTTTCCGCATCTGGGACGTGGTTTTGGCTGCACTGCCCACAGGATACTTCACAGGGTTTGTGGATAAGGGGCAGGCGCAGCATCAAGGTGTCTTTCTGGCGCATAATCGCGTTTCCAGATGGCTCTCTTAGGCGACCCCCATCTTGCGTGTGCTGTAGGGCAAATTTGGGGCCTTGGCGGGCATTTTTGGTGGATGGGATGGGCTGGTCATAAAAGTACCCCAAAGCCGAAGCGATGGGGTAAGGGGTTGATCTAGGCCGTTGTGGGTTACACGCGGGCCTTTGCCTGCTTACGCTTAACAGCATCTACCATTCCCGCTATTGCGGGGGTTTTTCAGATGAGCCGAAGCTCGGTGGTGGCTAACCACGGCAAATCCATTTATGCGTCGCCACGCGCTCTCAAGCCATTGCCGGTGGCTCCCCTTGCGGGTAGGGCTTGGATAAGTTCAGTTTTTACCTGATACACTTCCCTGTATCTCGTGCAGGGCGCCCGCCGCAGTCACTCGCGGATCAGTCCAGTTTCTATTCCGTTGGGATTCCCAGGTGGAAAGTCCAACGGTCCACCGATCCAAACTGGAGCGGTTCAGCGTTTCCCGGAAGGTGCCACCCTTCCGTCCGGGATCAGCGGCCAAGCCGATCCCGGAGAAATACCCCAGCCACGGGATACCTATTGCCATTTTTTCAGTGTTTGGGGTGCCATCCCCAAGGTTTCCCTTTTGCTTTTTTCCGCACGGCCCAGACTTTCGTATCCGACTCGTCGCCGGTTCTTGCTTGTACCGCGTAAGTCAGCACTT
>DAIAVG010000353.1 GCA_027445725.1 Acidithiobacillus sp. | reverse complement strand
AAGATTCGTGTCCTGAAAAAAGGCACCGTGACCCGCTACGCCTTGCTGCGTGCCGTTGTCGCTCATGATTGACTCCTTGGCCGTCAAGCCGCTTCCTGCGAATGAACTTTACACCTGCTCCTGAATAGTTGACCATTATGCTCCACAATGATTCCGTTGCCAAGTAAATGGCTTTATGATCACCCTCGCGGGGAAGGCCCGGTGCTTACGCCTGCTGGCTGGCTTCCTGTGCGCTGGTGCCAATAAAAATATTTTGAGAGGAATGTTATGGAAAACCTGAATGTGACCCGGATTCCGGCGCTGGCGGAGATAGCCGAACGTTGCCGCACGTTTTATCTGGCTCCGGCAGTGTGCAGTAAAGGATGGTTGCCGAACCTCTTCTGGCGCCCCGCGACGCGGGATAATCCCTTCGGGACGTTGCGGGTGGATCTCTGGGAGTTGGAGGTGCTCTTCGCGGCGATCAGCGGTGAGCCTGCCCTGTCGCGGGCGGCGCTGGAAGCGCGCGCACCGGGGCGCGCAGGGTTCATTGAGCGCTCCATTGCGCATGGCGAATTACCGCTGCTCACTTTTCGTGAGGATGTACCCATCGCATGAGTGATGCGCCGCGCATTGCCATCCTTTCCCGCCAAGCGGAACTCTATTCGACCCGCCGTCTGCTGGATGCGGTCGCCGCAGCGGGCGCTGAACCAGTATTGCTTCAGCCCGAGCAGTGTTTGTTGATGCTGAATAATACCCAGACCCAGCTTTACTACGGACCCTCTCTGCTGGCGCCCTGCGTGGCGGTAATTCCGCGGGTGGGTGGTCCGATCACGCGCCTCGGGTCACGCCTGCTGCGTTACTTTGCCGGGGCGGGGAGCCATTGTCTCAATAGTGCAGAGGCGTTAGAGCTTTCCCGGGATAAATTTGCCTCCCTTCAGGTCCTGGCGGCGGCGGGCGTTGCCGTACCGCAAACCGCCTACTTCACCCAGGCGGGGCAGCGCGATCTGGCGGTTTCCTTCTTGGGAATGCCGCTGGTCCATAAATTACTCAGCGGCTCGCAGGGGGTGGGTGTCAGTCTGGCAGATACACCTGCCGCTGCGCGGGGCATGCTGGATACCGTCCTCCATCTGCAGCACGAGGCGATGGCGCAGCGCTTTCTCAGCGGGCGCCAGGATATCCGCGTGATCGTACTGTTCGGCAGGGTCATTGCGGCCATGCGCAGGGAGGCATCTGCCGAGGATTTTCGCAGCAATTTGCACTGCGGGGGGCGGGCGTCGGCATTGCCCGATCTGCCAGAAGATTTCGCCATCATTGCCCGCCGGTCGGCGGCTGCCCTGGGCCTGGGCTTCGCCGGAGTAGATATCATGCTGGCCGAAGATCAGCGGCCTCTGGTGCTGGAGGTGAACCCCGTCCCCAGCCTGGAAGGCATCGAAGC
>DAIAVG010000352.1 GCA_027445725.1 Acidithiobacillus sp. | reverse complement strand
CTCACCACAACGCATCAATGCCACCTTACACACCACCGCATCACCTGCTCCGACATGCGCCATGATCCGCTTGCGCGGGCCTACGGCTACAATGAGACGCTTGAGCTTTCACCGGCCCTGAGTTTCCCCAGGTGCCCTCTGTCCTAACCCGTCTTGCGGGCGGCCTCGCGGCCATCACAGAGTCCGTGGATTTCGCCACGGCTGAACCTACGTCGTCGGCACGCGTTGCGCCCTTTCGGTACGCCCCACGGTGGGGACTGGATACCCCATTTCGCGGCCATCAGGTACTCACCTGTTGCCAGGGAGCCCGTTTCACAGTCGCCCAATCCTGCCGCGCAGGGCGGGGGGATTGAGTCGAAAGAGGGATTACACCCTCCAGCGCTCAGCGTAGCGTCACGAGCCCTATTAGAGGCATGACGCTTCACCGTGCTGAGATGATCTGGCGGATCGTCCCGCGCCCCATCCGGGGCAAAGCAAGAAACACCTGGGGCTGGCGGCCCCCAAAACACTGATGGGGGAGGCAACCCCTGGCCCCCGCAGTATAGCGCCGGCCAGCCCGTTTATGGAATCTTAATATATTACCGCTCCACATTGGAGGATATTTAGCTTATTGTTCGGTGCATGACTTCGGAATATTCGCCCTTCGTATTCACCAAGAAAACGGTTGCCATGCAGCGTCTCAGTGACGCCGTGCGCACCGGCTATGCCCACACGGTCTCCGGCGTGATCCCCCTGGAGAAAGCGGCGGCCTTTTGCGCGAAGCAAGCCGAGCGCTACTCCCTGGCCTGGTCGCCGGCCAAAACCCGCGCCTCTCGGCGTGCCGGAAAAGCGGTTTACCGGCTGGTCCTGCTGCAACAGGAATCCGCACCGGAGGAGATTTACTGGTGGCTGCTGCGGACGGAAGGCGCCATGTCCCCGGAAGCGCAGCGGGAACACTGGCGGGACGGGCTGCGGGACAAGATCACGATAGGGGCCTACGAGCTGGTTCGTCGCACCAAGGTGGGGGTCGATCATCCGGTATGGACCTGGCGGATGGAAAAAGCGCGTGAGCAGGCGTTGCGGGACTCCGTGGTGCTGCTGATCCGGCAGAAGCGAGATGCGCAGCTTGAGCAGCTCATCGAGAGCGTCTGGCGAGCGCCGGGGTTTTCCGGGATCCGGGATCAGGTGAAGAAGCTGGCGAAGCTCATCCGTCAGGAATGGAAGCGCAGCCGTGGCCAGGAAGAGGTCATGCCCGCGATTCCTGAAAGGATCGGGTATCTGCAACGCTTGCCCAGTCTGGGGCGGCCCCTGGATGCGCTGCTGGGCGGGAAACCGCGCCAGCGGGCCGTGCGGAAACCCAAGACGGGTGTGAGGTGAGGCGACCAGGCGTGCTATAATGGTGTTATGTATTACGTATACAAGAGGGTGCCATGCACAAGAAAATGACCATCTCCCTGGAT
>DAIAVG010000351.1 GCA_027445725.1 Acidithiobacillus sp. | reverse complement strand
TCCCCGCCCATAACGGGCTCTGGGAGATGGCGCTGGAGACCGCTCACGACCCCCTCATCCGCATGGCTCTGGTGCCTCGCGTGCTGGAGGCGCGGGGTTTGGATGCCACACCAGCAATCCGAGCACGTTTGCAGGCGATCGGCGATCGTGACGCCGATGTGGTCCTGGCGACGATTGAACAGGAAGAGATAGGTCATGTTGCTGTAGGGTCTTATTGGTTTCGCTGGCTCTGTCAGGCCCGCGGCCTGGATCCGGACTCGTACTTCTTTACGCTACTCGATCTCCATTATCGCGGGCGACCGGGGGGCGAATTTGCGGAAGCGGCGCGCCTTGCCGCCGGGTTTTCGCCCCTGGAATTGGATCGCTTACGGCAACGCGCGCAGGGGGCGGCGCTGCATGGCTGAATTGATCCTCGGGGTAGAAAGCTCCTGCGACGAGACCGGATTGGCTTTGTACGAGAAAGGTGTCGGGTTGCGTGCCGAAGTCCTGTTCAGTCAGACGGAAATCCATGCGCCCTATGGTGGAGTCGTGCCCGAGCTTGCGGCACGGGATCATGTGCGACGCTTACCCATGCTTTGGGAGGAACTACAAAGGCGCAGCGGATTGCATCGCGCCGATGCGGTAGCCGTCACTGCGGGTCCTGGGCTCATAGGTGCGTTGTTAGTTGGCGTGAGCTTTGCCCGTGCCTTGGCCTATGCCTGGCAAGTGCCATTGATTCCCGTCCATCACTTGGAAGGACATCTCCTTGCCCCCCTCCTTGAAGGAGAACTTCCCCTTCCCGCCGTGGCGTTGCTTGTCTCTGGTGGGCACAGCCAATTCATTGCCATCCATGCTCTGGGAGAGTACGAACTGCTCGGCGATACATTGGACGATGCGGCTGGCGAGGCATTTGACAAGGCCGCCAAGATCCTTGGTTTGCCTTATCCTGGTGGACCGGCCTTGGCCGCCCTGGCTGAGCAGGGCGACCCGCGCCGTTTCTCTCTGCCGCGACCCATGCTCGACCGGCCCGGCCTGGATTTGAGTTTCAGCGGTCTGAAAACGGCCTTTCGCTTACAGGTTGAGCGCCTGGAGGCAGGCGACGCACAAGGGCGTGCCGATCTCGCCGCGAGCTTTCAGCAGGCCATTGTCGATACCCTATTGGAAAAGTGTCGGAGGGCGCTGCGGCAAACGGGCTTTTCGCAGCTTATCGTTGCGGGTGGCGTGAGTGCCAACCGCCTGCTTCGGCAACGTTTGCAGGAAGATGTCGCGGGACAAGCGCAGGTTCATTTTCCCAGCTTGCATCATGCTACGGATAACGCGGCGATGATCGCGCTTGCCGGTGCCATGCGTCTGCCAAAGGCAATGCCGGCCCTGCTACCCTGCCGAACACGCGCGCGCTGGCCGTTGGAGGAGCTATGAAGACCGTCCAAGAACCGCCTTTTTCCCTGGATGAGCAAATTCTGGAGGAAGCAGAACGCAATGCGGATT
>DAIAVG010000350.1 GCA_027445725.1 Acidithiobacillus sp. | reverse complement strand
CAGGGGAAACTCCGCGGCAAAGGCAGAGCTGGAAAGCAGCATCGAACAACCGGCAAGGAGACTGGGGATAATGGGATATTTCATGGTGCAGTATTTTCCTGGACTTGTTGAATATGGGTAAGATCAATCTCGACATCACCGTCGGACCGGCGCAGACGCAGCCATTCCCTGCCCTGCGCGGTCCAGACGTCGAGAATAATGCCAGCTTGCCATGTGCCATCCGCCATGTGCAAACGCATTGGACGACGCTGCATCGCGGCCAGTTCTAAGGCGCTGTGCAGTGCGCAACTCACGGGTTCGTAGGCCGAATGCACGGGCTCAGGCCTTAACGACGTCCATCCCGCCGAGGTAGGGACGCAAGGCGGCGGGAATCCGGATACTGCCATCGGCCTGTTGATGATTTTCCAGGAGCGCAACCAGGGTACGGCCGATGGCGAGGCCAGAGCCATTGAGGGTATGGGCGAGCTGGGGCTTACCATCTTCTGCGCGATAGCGTAACTGCAGGCGACGTGCCTGAAAGCTTTCGAAATTGCTGCAGGAGCTGATTTCCCGGTACTGATTCTGGCCCGGCAGCCAGACTTCCAAGTCATAGGTCTTGGCAGCGCTGAAGCCCAAATCCCCCGCGCAGAGGGCCATCACCCGGTAGGGCAGCTCCAGAAGTTGCAATACCTTTTCGGCATGGGCGGTAAGTGCTTCGTGGGCCTGGGCGGAATCTTCGGGACGGACGATCTGCACCAGCTCCACCTTGTCGAACTGATGCTGGCGGATCATGCCACGGGTGTCGCGCCCATAAGCTCCCGCTTCGCGCCGAAAACAGGGGGTGTAGGCACAGAAGCGTTGCGGCAGGGTACCGACAATCTCACCGCGCAGAAGATTGGTAAGCGGCACTTCGGCAGTGGGGATCAGGTAATAGGGGTCGTCCCTTAAAGCGAAAAGGTCTTCTTCGAATTTGGGGAGCTGCCCAGTGCCGAAGAGGGAGTCAGCGTTGGCGAGAAAGGGCGGCGCAATTTCGCAGTAGCCGTGTTCCGTCGTGTGCAAATCCAGCATGAATTGCGTCAGGGCGCGCTCAAGACGGGCGCCGCGACCACGCAACACCACAAAGCGGGCGCCAGCGAGGCGGGCGCCCGCCGCGAAATCAATAATACCCAAGCCCTCGCCCAGATCGACATGGTCGTGAGGAGCGAAATCGAAGGCGCGGGGCGTGCCCCAGTGACGCAACACCACATTGTCACTTTCATCGCGGCCATCGGGCACTGAATCCTGCGGGATATTGGGCAGACTGCTGGTCAGGTTCTCCCATTCGGCAAGGATGCTTTCCAGAGATTGCTCCAGGGTCCTGATCTCCTCGCCGTGCTGCGCCGCCGCGGTCTGCATCTCGCTGGTATCGAGCCCCTGACGGCGCGCCTGACCGATCTGTCTGGAGGCTTCATTGCGGGCGTTGCGCACTTCTTCGAGCTGAATCTGCAGGGTTTTGCGCTGCT
>DAIAVG010000349.1 GCA_027445725.1 Acidithiobacillus sp. | reverse complement strand
CTGCCTCGAGGGCGATGCGGGCCATCGTGGTCACGGCCGGCACCGGGTAGTGTCCGGCCGCGCTCTCGGCCGAGAGCATGACCGCGTCCGCCCCGTCCCAGATGGCGTTGGCCACGTCCGTCACCTCGGCCCGGGTCGGACGGGCGTTCTGTACCATGGATTCCAGCATCTGGGTGGCGGTGATTACCGCTTTGCCAGCCTCCCGGGCCTGATGGATGATGCGTTTCTGTTGCCGAGCAATGCTCGGAATGGGCGTTTCTACGCCGAGATCCCCCCGCGCCACCATGATGCCGTCACAGGCATCCAGGATCTCTGGCAGATGGCGCACTGCCCGCTGGCGTTCGATCTTGGCCACCAGAAAGGGTGCATAGCCCAGTTCCGCAGCCAGGTGGCGGGCGTTGTGCAGATCCTCGGCATTTTCGACGAAGGAGACACTGATGCCATCGACCCCGCAGGGCAGAATGGCGCGCAGTAGCTCACGGTCCTGCTGGGTGAGAGCGCTGCCCGCCAGCATCAGTCCGGGCAGGTTGACGCCCTTGTGGGAGCGCAACTCACCACCGATCACGACGCGACAGTGGATGGTATTGTCCGGCCCGTGAGCCTCCACCCGCAGATGCAGAAAGCCATCGGCAAGGAAGACGTCATCCCCCCGGCGCAGGGGGCGCGCTAGCTCGGGAAGTTCCAAGGGAATCTGCGTCGCCCCGTTTCCTGTAGCGTATGCTCCCGGCCCCAAGGTAACTCGTTCGCCTTTTTTCAGGATGATGGCCTGAGGTAGCTGGCCGATGCGGATCTTGGGTCCGGGCAGGTCCGCCAGGATGGCCACCCGTTTGCCGACTCGCTCCGCTGCGCTGCGAATACGGCGGATACGCTGTCTGTGTTCAACAATATCGCCGTGGGCGAGGTTGATCCGCGCCACCGTCATGCCAGCGCGGATCATGGCCTCTAGGACCACCGCCTTGTCCGAGGCGGGACCAATGGTACAGATGATCTTGCTCTTGTGGCGGGGCAAGAGACCCATGCTCAGCCCAACGCTGCCAAGGCGGCGTCCAGCCCTTTGCCCTCTACCACCAGACTGTGGATGGCACGACAGAGGGCAATGGCCTCGGCCTCGCTGCGCTGATGGACGTTGCGGCCCGTGGCGCAACCCGCCGTGCCGCCCTCGCGCAACTGTTCGTCCAGACGGCGCAGAAAGGCCTCTCCGGCAACCTCAGAGCCGCCGGCGCAGACGACTTGGGTCCTGCCCGCCGCGGCTACCGCCTCGCCCAACAGTTTCCCTTCGGCAACGCCGGCGTTGTTGAGGGGTGGATTGACCTTGACGAAGTCTGCCCCGAGGCAGGCTACCAACCCGGCCGCCCCGGCAATCAGATGTGGGTCGTGTTCGCGCTTGCCAATTGCCTTCCCCCGGGGATAGGCCCAGATCACCGTCACCAACCCCAGCTGATGGGCGTCATGAATCAGCTGGGCGGCCTCCGTCATCATCTCCGCCTCGAATTCGGAGCCGGGGTAGATGGT
>DAIAVG010000348.1 GCA_027445725.1 Acidithiobacillus sp. | reverse complement strand
GGGGTGCTGGCCCTGCGCAGTAAGGTGGGTTGGACATAGACCCCGTTATTGGCGATGGCGCCATAAGCCGCCGCCAGTTGCAAAGGTGTGACGGAGAGACCGTAACCGTAAGCCATGGCGGCACGCCGCGCCACATCCCAACCCCGCCATGCGGGAACCGTGCCGCCCGTCTCTCCCGGCAGTCCTAATCCGCTCACCTGCCCAAAACCGACATTGCGCAGCATCTGGTAGAGATCGGCAGGCGGCGTCCGCAGGGAAATCTTCGCCGCGCCAATGTTGCTGGAATACTTGAGCACCTGAGCGAGGTCGAGGATGCCGTGACGAATATCGTCCTGAATGCAGTAATGGGCCACCCGAAAGCAGTTGGTGTTCACATCAAACGTGGAATTGGGCTGAATGCTGCCGTCATCCAATGCTGCAGCGATGGTAAAAGGTTTCATCACCGAGCCGGGTTCGAAAGTGTCGGCGATGGCACGGTTATTGTAAAGACTGGGCTGATAATCCGTACGCTCATTGGGGTTGAAAGAGGGATAACTGACCATGGCGAGGATTTCGCCAGTGTGTACATTCATGAGTACTGCCGCCCCGGAATGTGCCTGAAAACGCTGTACGGCAGAGGCGAGGGCAGTATATGCCACATACTGGATGTTGCGGTCAATACTCAGGGTCAGTGTCTGACCGGGCTGTGCCAGCCTGGCAGTGCCGAGGATCGCCAGCGGATGTCCCAGATTATCGCGCAGCCCGGTTTCTTCCCCTGCCTTCCCTTGCAGCCACTGGTTATAGGCCATCTCCAGTCCTTCAATGCCGCGCCCGTCTACATTGGTGAAACCGAGTAATGGCGCGGCTATGCTGCCGGACGGATAGTAACGCCTATTTTCGTTGAGGCTGTATAAACCGGGCACATGCAGGGCGAGAATGGTCGCCGCGCGTTCCGGCGCAATCTGGCGGGCGAGGAAGGCGAACCGGCTGCCACCGCTATGGGTCCGTGCGGCAAGGGCGGCTGCGCTGATCCCTAAGGCTGCGGCAATTTGTGGCCAGTATGCCTGCTGTGGATTAAACAACCGGGGGTCTACCCAGAGGGTTTGCACCGGGACGGACAGAGCTAGCGCTTTACCGGAACGATCGAGAATGGGGCCGCGCTGCGCCGGTAAGGCAAAGTGTCGCAGATAACGTTGCGCGCCCTGGTCGCGTAGAAACGGACCGCGCTCCACCTGCGCGCGCCAGGCTTGTGCCATGATCGCCGCCAAACCCAGCGCAACCACCGTCCACACTGCGGTCGCCCGCCACGCGGGAAGCGTGACGAGTTGCGGCGAGTGGAGGGGCGCGCCGGGATAGGTCATGGTGCTTTGACCATGACAATTTGATCGTTTTTGGGGGCTGCAAGGCCGAGTTTTTGGCGCGCAATATCTCCCACGCGGGCATTAGAAGCGAGCGTGGCCTGCTCCAGTTGGAGCTGGCCCCAGCGGTTGTCCAGGGCGAAATGCCTGGCCTGGGCTTCCTGTAAGGCGATGAACTGGCTGCGGGTATTCTCTCTTG
>DAIAVG010000347.1 GCA_027445725.1 Acidithiobacillus sp. | reverse complement strand
GAACGGACATGGTGCGCAACCTGAGACTGGCGAAAACAGGATAATAACAGCCTCTTTGACCCGCCGGTATCCCGCGCACCGCCGGCTTTCACCGCGAATCATGCCCCGCGCAGACCGGCAAACAGCGTTTGACTCAAGGCATTCCTTTTGCTTACTATCCACTTAACGGGCGGCAAGCATCATGCCAACCCCATGTTTATAATGACATCCTTTTACGAAGGGTTACATCTGCGGGACGCCCATTGTGGATCGAACCCGCCCAGGAAGGAGTAACATGAAAAAGCGACTCATCGCTATCGCCACGCTGGTGGCGCTGGGGGGCATTCCTATGGTCTGGGCGGAGAGCCAGACCATAGGCCTGCAGCAAAGTGATCTTCAGAGCGGTGTGGCAGAAGCCTTGAACACCACCGAACAGACTGCGGATTTGCAAGGCGGCGGATCAGGCAACGGGCAAAGCGGCAATGCTTCCGGCCTGTCAGCCACCCTGCAGCAGTTCGAGGCATCAGGCGCCTTTGGTAACCGGACGGAGGCCGGCAATGTCTGGACACATATTGATGACGGCCTGCGCATCAGCGACGTCTCCCGGGTAGAAGTAGACAAATGGCGCACCTGGTTCCTGCAACACCAGGGTAAGCTGGAACAAATCTTCGATAACTCCCGTCCTTTTCTTTATTATGTGGTATCAGCAGTTGCGCAGCGCGGCCTGCCCATGGAACTGGCGCTGTTGCCGGCCATCGAAAGCGGTTACAACCCCAAGGCCTATTCTCCGGCGGCCGCAGCGGGTCTCTGGCAATTCATACCCGGTACCGCCCGCAACTTCGGCCTGCAAAATACCCGCTATGGCGATCCCCGCCTGAGTCTCACCGCCTCCACCAACGCGGCCCTCGACTATCTGTCTTATCTCTATAACTATTTCGGCGGCAACTGGCTCCTCGCCATCGCGTCCTATAATGCCGGACAGGGCACCGTCTCCGCCGCCATCCAGCAAAATGTCGCAGCGGGCAGGCCCACGGACTTCTGGGACCTCAATCTCCCGGAGCAAACAGAAAACTACGTTGCCGAGTTGCTCGCCCTGGCACAGGTCATCAAAAATGCCAGGGCTTACCATGTTTCCCTGCCCGTCATCCCCAATACGGCACATATTGCGGTAGTCACCACCCCAAAATCCGTGGCACTCAACGTAGCAGCGAATTTGATGAACATGCCGGTCAGCGAATTGCGGCACCTCAATGCCGGGCTGAGCTATGGCGTCGCCCCGGCCGATTACCAGCTCGTGGTTCCCAAAGGCAAGGCTGGGGCACTGAAAACAGCGCTTTTGACCATGCCCCAGGAAGCAGCCGCACGCCCCGTAGCCACATCTGCAGCAGCACCACGACTCAGTCACATCACCCTCCGCCGCGGTGAGACGCTCTGGCATCTGGCGCAACGGGCCGGGGTCAGCATTACCAACCTCAAACGCTGGAATCACATCCGTTCCGCGCGCGACCTGCAAGTCGGGCAACACCTGGTTGTCTATGGCGCCGGCGGGCTGCGTCATG
>DAIAVG010000346.1 GCA_027445725.1 Acidithiobacillus sp. | reverse complement strand
GATCGAAGGTCGCGGCAGCCGCGACTTCATCCATATCAAAGGGTTACTATATAGCAATCCAGCGCTGCTACATCGCCTCCTACGTCATCTGGCCGCATCGGTCAGCCAATACCTCAACGCGCAGATTGCCGCTGGGGCGCAGGCAGTGATGATTTTTGATACCTGGGGTGGCAGTCTCAGCACCCCGGCTTATGCAGAGTTCTCGCTCGCCTACATGAGCGAGATCATCGCCGGCTTGAAGCGCGAAGCAGAAGGCCGCCCGGTACCGGTCCTGCTCTTTACCAAAGGCGGGGGTAACTGGCTGGAGGCAATGGCGACGAGCGGCGCCGATGTGCTGGGTCTCGACTGGACAACCGAATTAAGCGTCGCCCGCCAGCGTCTGGGTGATGGCATAGCACTGCAGGGCAATATGGATCCCATCGCCCTCTATGGCAGCGCCAGCGCTGTCGCCGCAGAAGCAGAGCGCGTTCTGGCCAGCCATGGACCTGGGTCGGGCCACATCTTTAATCTCGGCCATGGCATCACCCCGCAAACTCCCATCGGAAATGTTGCCACCCTGGTGGAGAGCGTTCATAACTGGCGGCCTGCCTAACCCTCGTGACCATGCCGCCATGCTGCCCAGGCATCCCGGATAGGACGGCGGCGGGGATCATGCAGATAGGTGATTGAAGCCCCCTGCTCCATCCGCTGTAAGGCATCGGCAATAGCCGCCTGAGCCGTTGCTGCCAGCTTCCGGCGACCCAATTCTGGCGCCAGCGCGGGCAGGAATTCCACGCGCAGTGTCAACGGTGCCGCCGCCGCCAGTCTCCAGAGATGTCCGAACAGGCTGTCTTCACCAATGAAAGGGCAGAGGGGGTCGGGCTGACCGGGGCGCAGCACATCTTCATAACGCAAAGCGACAGGAATCGTCGGCGCTGCCGCCCCGGATGCGGTCTCGAAAGGTGCCGCAAAAAAATCACCCACCCCCTTCCCATCGCTGGTGGTGCCTTCCGGAAAGAGAACAATACTGGTACCGGCTGTCAGAATCTCACTGGCCTGACGCATGGTGCGCTGACTGGCGCGGGCGTCGCTACGATCAATAAAAAGCGTCCCCAGCCACTCACCCATAATCCCGAAAAAAGGCCAGGCACGCATTTCCTTCTTCGCCACAAAACGACCAGAAACCAGGGTCGCGAGTGCGAGAATATCCAGGTAGGAAACATGGTTAGCGGCGATAAGCACCGGCGATTTGGGGATGGCCCCATCCACGCGCAAATGAATCCCGAGGATACGCAAGACCCGCCGACTCCACCAGGCAAAAGCCCGATAACTACCCGCGTCGGGCTCGGACTTGCGTGCACAAGTCCAGGCTGCCAACGGAAAGGCCAGAAGCAGATAAAATACCAGCACCGGCAGCCGCCAGATACGCCGCAAAGCCTTGGGCCGCGAACGACGCCAGCGCCGCCCCGGGTAAGTTACCAATACCGAGACGGGCTTTTTACGGCGTATCACTTACGCGCGTCCACCGGTTCCAGGAAGCGCTGCTGATAGCGGGGGGTGATCAAACCCGACTCG
>DAIAVG010000345.1 GCA_027445725.1 Acidithiobacillus sp. | reverse complement strand
ATCTTAGCGGTCGCTTCATCCACAGCATCAGCGGGATCAGCACCAATACGCTCCCCCAGACGCGCAAGGCGGCAAACAGCAGGGGCGGGCAGTCGGCGAGGGCGACTTTCATGACTACCCAATTGTAGCCCCAGATCAGAGAGAGCAGGGCAAGGGCAGCAAGGGGTAAAAGTGCTACCTGTGCTCGTTCTGGCGATTTTCTGGTCATGGACGCGACTCCTGGATAGCGGGGCAAACCGTTGGGCCAGACGCTGGCGAAATAGTTCAATTCTGGCGTCCAACCCGCCACCGTAACACAAATAACGTCAGTTCCAATATCTGACTGGATACCCTGGTTCCAGCGCAAAGGACTAACAAAACTCCTTATGCCTCCGCACGGCAACCACCACGCGCTTAGCCACCTGCGCGCCGGGCAACCCGAAGGCCTCACGCACAAAACACCAGCCGTAAAGTCCCACCAGCAAAAGCAAAGCGACGCCCAGTATCGACACCAGCAAGGCGGCCCCGAAAGTGTGCAAACGTGCTGACAAGAAAGTAATGCCGCCCTGCAATAACAGGCTCGCCAGCAAAAAACCCAACCAGACCCGCACATTGACCAGCACCGCCTGAAAGCTGGCGAGCAGGGCGAGATAACCCCGGCGGGTAATGCCGGCCACGATGACGCCCACGGAAAGGAGCAAAAAGACGTTCCCCAACATGGTCTGTGCCGTGCCCAAACCGTTAGTAATCAGAGAACGCAGCCACTCGGGCAGATGCTGCCATTCGGGCGAGCGCAGATTGTGGAGGGTGGCGGCAGAAGAGATATGATCGTGACTAAAAATACCCGCCAGATAATGCCGAAAGAGCAGCATCAGCATGAGCAGCACCATTACCAGCAGCGCAATCTCTAAAACCAGACGGGACAGAGGCCACCACGGCACGTCGCGGATACCTCGCCCCACCTCAATGAGTTGCGTGCCGCCCTGGTGTACCGCCATGGCTACCGCAAAAATAATGGCCATGACCCCGCAGGCAATGGGAATGCTCAGAATCAACGGTTGCCAGGCTACATTCAACAACAGCAATACCAGATACAGCATGGCGAAGGAGCTGGGCGCACCGCGCAGTAAAAGCAGGGAGTCGCGCCACCAGCGCGTCATCCATCCCGCCTCGACGGGCTGTGGTTTCAGAGAAGTGGCCACAGGCACTATCCGATGAAAGCAGCGGCGGAAATCCCCATGCCCTGACGATGATATCCTGTCGTCACGGCATGGGAATCTCCCTCCCGGCCTGCCTGGCCGCGATGCTTGACCTTGCGGCTGTATACCGTCTGGTCCCTTTCCACCCTTGTGGGCTGCACGCCGAAGCGCGGTTTCAGGCGCTTGGGGACGATACGTAAGGTCTCCTTTTTCATAACCTGATTCTCCTCTCAGTAGATGATGACGCGACTCCATTCTAGCATGAACACGAACGTAGCGGTGCGCCTCAAGCTGCCTGTGGCGGCGCCGCTAGCTTGCCAGCCATCCACGCCAACGCCGTGCAGGCGGCGATGATTCCCATATCCGCGCTCCCCATGGCCGTCGTCGCGAATACCCGCTGAAAAAATGGCAGACAGGAGAAA
>DAIAVG010000344.1 GCA_027445725.1 Acidithiobacillus sp. | reverse complement strand
AGGAAGTCCAGAAAGGCGTCCGCGACCTCAGCGAAACCCGGCTTATCCTGCAAAAACTCGGCGGTCAGTCCATGCACCCGCAAGGCCTCGGGATCACTGCTGCGCTGCGGATTAAGGTATTGCTGGTAATGCACCCCCGTCACCCGCCGGTCGACCAGCTCCACGGCACCAATTTCAATCACCCGATGCCCTTGCTTCCAGTCGATGCCCGTGGTTTCCGTATCCAGCACCACCTGCCTCACAGCCATCCTTCGCCCTCCTGTACTTGCCCGCCCGCTGCATACTGATCCATGACCAGATTCAGCAACGCGTCTACCCGTTCATTCTCGATATGCCCCGAGTGCCCTCTCACCCACTCCCATTGGATCTCGTGACGTGCCGCCACAGCCGCCAACAGCTCCCAGATATCCCGATTTTTGACCGCATCCCCACCCGCGGTCCGCCAGCCCCGGCGTTGCCAACCAGCCAGCCATTGGGTCATACCATCGCGCAGATAACGGGAATCACTGACTACCCGCACGACGCTGGGACGCTTGAGTGCCTCCAGGCCGCGCAAAGCCGCGGTCAACTCCATCCGGTTGTTCGTCGTTTCCGGGACGAAGCCCCATAAGACCTTCTCCTGCCCGGCCAGCCGCAGATACGCACCCCAAGCCCCCATACCCGGATTACCGCGACAAGCACCATCGGTAAATAACTCTATGATTTTTTGGGGCATGACGCAGGATTCTCGGCAGGATCGGGGCCGTCATAGGCAACAGGCGCTTCGGAACGGACTTTTTGACGCCCCGAACGCAACTTGAGCGGACGCAGCGCGCCGACCAGCGGGCGCTCGGGATCACGCCGCTGCGCCAGCAACAAATAGGCGTTGGCCCCGGCCGGCCACCAGCGGTCGCCCATCAGTTCCATCCACTGCGCATTGCGCTTCAGGCCCGGCACGGAATATTGAAAGTAGCGTCCCTCGCGCAGCACGAAATCCTGCTCTTCCAGCAGGGTACGCAGTCGTCCCAGGGGCAGAAAGGGACGCCGCCACGGCCAGGCGCGATCCCGGCGCCAGAGGTGCCAGCGGCGGACCACACTCAGACTGCCCCCTGGGTTGAAATCCATAATCAGCACATGTCCCTCGGGGCGCAGCACCCGCCAGCATTCCTCCAGCACTGCCTGCGGATTGGCTATCCGGGTAAGACAGAAAGGGACGATAACCAGATCGAAACGCATGGCCGCAAAGGGCATCGCCTCACAGGCGCCATAGGCTTGCAGATACTCGTCGGAAGGCAAGACAAAGCCATCATTGAGCAGCACCCAAGTGTGCTCATGGCCGGGCGGCAGCCCCCAGAAAACGGGTTGCCCGAGTTGCAGAATAGTCTCCGGCTGCAGGCGTTCTACCCAGCGTGGCAGAATATCCCGGGCACGGTCCAGCAAGAGGCGGCCGCTGCTGCCATCCCACCAAACGGCGGCACGACGCTCCCGCGGTCGACTGCGACGTCCCAGACTCTGCATATCAGCGCAATGGCCTTGCAGCGGCGAAAAAAGAAAACACTAGCGTCGGGTACCCCAATTCAATGCCATAATGGGCCTATGGTACCTTGCCCGTAGCGAGATGCAAAAATGCCCA
>DAIAVG010000343.1 GCA_027445725.1 Acidithiobacillus sp. | reverse complement strand
ATCTCTCACAGATGACCAATGCCCCCGCCTCCTTGACCTTTCCGGAGAACCACTTGTCGAACGGCGCCCGGAGGATGGTATAACGATTGGGCTGGTCGCTGTTGAATGCGTCCGAGCGATAGTTGGTACCGATAAAGGATTTTTCATCCAGCACCCACATGCGTTGTTCGATGACGTGGCGCTCCAAGGGGGCATCGTCGCGGAAATCAGGAATGATGCGCTCCAGCGCGTCGGCGTAGAGAATGGCCCCCTGGACGTTTTTGGTGCCGGGGGTTTCACCTCGTTCCAGTTGCAATACGCTCAGACCCGCCTTGGCCATGGTGTACGCGGCTGCATTACCGGCGGGGCCGGCACCTACCACAATGGCATCAAATTTTTCGGCCATGTCATGACTCCTGTAATTAACCGGCCCGGCGGTTCACAGCCAGACGGCTGCGAAAGGCGTCGGTGAGGACGGGAAGGATTTGCACGGCGTCGCCGACAACGCCATAAGTGGCAAAGTCGAAGATGGGCGCATTGGGATCGTTGTTGATGGCGATGATGACGTCGGAGGCTTCCATGCCGACGCGGTGCTGAATCGCCCCGGAGATGCCCGCGGCGATATAGAGCTTGGGGCGCACGGTCTTGCCCGATTGCCCGACCTGACGGTCAGCGGGTAGCCAGCCGGCATGGGTCACCGGACGCGATCCGCCTACTTCGGCGCCGAGCACGGCAGCCAGGTCCCAGATCAGGCGAAAGTTTTCGGCCTTGCCCATGCCCCGGCCGCCCGCCACGATAATGTCGGCATAGGCAAGCTGAGCCTGCTCCTGGGCTTCGTCGGGGATGAACTCCAGGACCTTGGCGATAATGTCGTTTTCCTGCATGTGCAGGTTTTCAGAAATGATACGACCGCTGCGTTCTGGTACGGCTTCGGGCATGGCCATGACCCGGGGGCGGATGGTGGCCATCTGCGGGCGGTAGTTCAGGGTCTGGATGGTGCAGAGCAGGCTGCCGCCAAAGGTCGGACGGGTGGCGAGCAGTCCGCGATTGTCCGGGTCAATGGCGAGTTCCGTGCAGTCTGCGGTCAAACCCGTGAGCAGAGTGGTGGCCACACTGCCGGCGAGATCGCGGCCCAGGGTAGTGGCGCCGAGCAACAGAATCTCCGGCTGATAGCGGTTGACGAGATCGGTCATTGCCTTGGTGTAGGGCTCGTTGCGATAGTCCGTGAGAATGGGATCGGCCACGATATAGGCCACATCGGCGCCATAGGTGAAAGCGCTGCGGGCAGCGGCAGCCAGTTCATCGCTGCTGCCGCCGAGGATGACGGCGCCCACTTCTACGTTGAGAATATCGGCCAGCTTGCGCCCTTCGCCGAGCAATTCCCAGGACACCTGGTGTACTTGGCCCCGTTCCATTTCGACAAACACCCAGATCCCCTTGTAGGCCGCCAGGCGGGGGTCCAGCTCCAGGCGTTTTTTGCCTTTGGGCTTTGCGGGTGCGGCAGTGTTTTCGCTCATGCGAATGCTCCTTGTGCGTTTATGGGGTGATCAGGCCGAGTTCCTGCGCCAGGCGCGGGTGCTGGCTGCTGAGAATATCCAGGATGGCGTTGGCGGTGCCGCTGGCGTCCAGATCGGCGCCGATCATCTGTG
>DAIAVG010000342.1 GCA_027445725.1 Acidithiobacillus sp. | reverse complement strand
TACAAAGGCGCTGACCACATCTTCTACCCAAACCGGCTGCAGTTTGGCTTGCGCCTTTGCCAGAGGAATGAAAAAGGGAACAGAGCGCAGCAGCTGAGCAAACTGGTTGAAGAAACTGTCTCCATCACCAAAGATTACCGAGGGCCGGAAGCTGGTCACGTGTAAACCACGTCCCCAGAGCAGCTTGGGCCCATTGAGATAGGTGAAGTACCCAAGTGCGGCACTGTTTTCTCCAGATTGGCGGACGATTTCTTCGCCAATACCCTTCGAACGCAAATAGGCGCTGGGGGCAACAGGATTCGCACCCAGAGCACTCATGTGCAGAAGCCGCGGTACGCCGACCCGAGCACAGGTGTTGGCGACCAAGCGCGGTAGTTCGATGTGATTCTTTTCGAAATCTCCGTGTCGTTCTGGCGGAAGGTCATTCCGCCCCGGACGGCGTTCGTGCAGAATCCCGACCAAATTGATGACGACATCCTGATTTTTGAGTTGGCGTTCCAGCTCGATCGGATCGTGCACGTTTGTCTGCACCAATTCCAATCCTGGCAGCACCAGCAGCTTTTCCCGATGACGCTCGCGATTGCGGGTCAGGATTCGGACTTGTTGCCCCTCTTTGCAGAGACGCTCTGCCAGATGTCTGCCGACAAAACCCGATCCACCCAGGATGACAATGCGTTTGGACATAAAGACGCTCCTGCATTCAAAATTTCTCAACTGAGAATAGCATGAACCTTCGATGCCGTATTATCGTAGCTATTTATGCGCGGATTAGGAGAAAGTCGATGCGGGATACCGAAACGAGGAAGGGGCACGGGACGCTGTGGGCGGCGACCGGTGCGATCCTTTGTTCCTTGACCGTAGTTCTGGCGGCGGCTGGTGATCATCTGGTAGCAGGTGATGTCGGTCATCGCGCCATGCGGGTATATGACATTGCCAACCGCTTTCAGTTTTATCAGGGGATTGGTCTGATCTTGCTTGGGCTGGCCATTGCTCAGTGGGGACAGCGACGCAGTTGGACCTGGGCGGGTATCCTGATGCTGCTCGGGGTCTTTTGTTTCAGTGGTGGCTTGTATCTGGTGGCCCTGCTCGGTCAGACCTGGACCTTTCTGGCACCCATCGGCGGTATGGCGATGATTTTTTCCTGGCTGGTTTTCGCTTTTGGTTTTTGGCGGCGTAACTCAGGCTAAGGGCGGGGTCCAGATGCCATCCCAGACCTGTTGTGCCTTGAGACCCAGGCGTTGCGCTAGACCAGTGCGAGTACTGAACTGCAGGGCCAGCACCTTTTGCGTTTCCGCCGCACGCTGAATCCAGGCATCGCTGGTCGCCAGCTCATCCACTAGCCCGAGTTCCAGAGCACGCTCCCCGAGCCATGCCTCTCCCGTGGCAACCGTTTCCAGATCCAACTGTGGGCGATAGCGGCCGATCAGGTCGCGAAATTGTGCATGAATCTCGCCCAGTTCCTCGCGGAGTTTGTTCCGTCCCGCATCGGTATTCTCGCCAAAGAGGGTGACGGTACGCTTGTATTTCCCAGCTGTGAATTGCTCGAAGTCGACGTTGTGTTCCTGAAGCCAGCGATGAAAATTGGGTACCTGGGCGATTACGCCAATGGATCCAACTAAGGCAAAGGGGCTGGCGACGATATGCTCCGCAACGGCGGCC
>DAIAVG010000341.1 GCA_027445725.1 Acidithiobacillus sp. | reverse complement strand
AAAAGTCATCCGGGTAGAGGTGACCGACTGGGTAATGGAAATGGCCGAAACGGGTCGCGAACGCTACGGTCTGGAGGTACAGGTAGAACATGCTGCCGAGGCGACCGCCTTGCCGCCCCTGCGCTGCCGCCCTTTCGCGCTGGAAAGAGTGTTCCGCAATCTTTTTGACAACGCCCGGCGTTACGGTGGTGGACGCCTGGATATGCAGATCATCCGCCATCCGGCCAGCACCGAAATCTGTCTGTGCGACCATGGCCCCGGCGTGCCGGAACGGGACATCGAGCCAATGAACAGCGGCACCTTACCGCGCCAGTCCGGGCATGGTTCCGGCATCGGCCTGCGGATTTGTCAGCGTATCATGGCCCTGCATGGCGGCACCCTCCGCTTCGCCAATGCCGAAACGGGTGGTTTGATCGCTCACCTGACATTTCCCGACAAAAAGAACTAGCAGCCGATGGTGTTTAGCGGTATTTTCGGACGATGGTGTACTTGACAAACTACAAGCAAACGGGAATCATTCGCGTTTAATCTAGATAAATACGGATGCTTCCTATGTCGTCAACGCCCGCCCCCGGCAAAACCAGCACACCCGCCCATCGCTCTCGCTGGGGAATTTTCCTGGCGGTGCTGGGACCCGGTTTGGTGGTCATGCTCGCCGATACCGATGTCGGCAGCATCATCACCGCCGCGCAGAGTGGCGCACAATGGGGCTTCAAGCTGCTGCTCCTGCAATTCATCCTCATGCCTATCCTCTATATCGTGCAGGAACTAACGGTACGCCTCGGCATTTTTACCGGTAAAGGCCACGGCGAACTGATTAGCGAAACCTTCGGGAAAGGCTGGGCTTATCTCTCCGTCGCCGGTCTCAGTGTCGCCACCACCGGCGCCCTGTTGACGGAATTTTCGGGAGTCGCGGGCGTCAGTCATCTCTATGGCTTGCCGCGCTGGGTCGGGGTTGCCCTGGCGGCAGCCACCCTGCTGACCATCGTCTGGACGGGATCTTACCGGCGCGTCGAACGCATCGCCCTGATCATGGGCCTCTTTGAGTTGGTCTTTTTTGGTATCGCCTGGGCCAGTCATCCCAGCATCCATGAACTCCTGGATGGCCTGCTGCACGCGCCCATCACCAACGACAATTACATGATGCTGGTCGCCGCCAATATCGGTGCCGTCATCATGCCCTGGATGGTGTTCTACCAGCAGTCGGCAGTGGCCGATAAGGGCCTGCATCCCGAACATTACCGCCATGCCCGTTGGGATACAGCCTTTGGCGCGGTCGTTACACAGGCAGTCATGGCGGCGGTGCTGATCGCGACGGCCGCCACCATTGGCCGTCTGAACCCCAACGCACCCCTCAATACGGTGCATCAGCTCTCGGAGGCCATTATTCCTTATCTCGGTGACACCTGGGGACGGATTGTGTTTTCCCTGGGCATCCTCGGGGCAGGCATGGTGGCGGCCATTGTCGCCTCCCTCGCCGGGGCCTGGGGTTGGGGGGAAGTCACCGGCTTTCGCCACTCCCTGGAGCATCACCCCAAAGATGCGCCCTGGTTTTACGGGATCTACACCACCATCATCGCGGCTGGCGCCGCGGCAGTGATCACCATCCCCGACCTCGTCAGCCTCGACATCGGGGTCGAAGTGATGAATGCGCTGCTCCTGCCCCT
>DAIAVG010000340.1 GCA_027445725.1 Acidithiobacillus sp. | reverse complement strand
AACGTGCCGTGCGAAAAGGGCGTGAAACCAGATCCACAGGCCCAGAAACTCTCCCAGCAGGGCCACACCAAACGAACCGTCTGCACTAAGTTTGTGCATAATTTGCCTATGGTACACGAGGCGCAAGAGGAGAACCACACCCAGCGGCACCCCGCCCCAGAGACCCATCCAGGGCGCGAGCAGCAGCACCAGGGGCAGCGGATAAGTCAAAAAGGAAAAGGTGTGGCCCAGCGGCTGTACCGATCGCGTGGTACGCGACCAGCGCAGCGCATGCTGATAAAAGGCGCGGAAATTCGCCTCCCGGACCTCGGTGTCCACCACATAATCCGCGAGCAGGGTGGCTTGCCCCAACTGGCGGCTGTAGGCGCCGAGCCAGTAATCGTCAGCCAGTTGGTTCGCCAGGCGCGGCAGGCCTCCGACGGCCTCCAGCGTCCGGCGACGCAGGGCCATGGTCGCCCCGCCGCAGAAAATGTTCGGACCCAGGCGCGCCGCCAGCAGCACCGAAGGCAGAAAGAGACCGTTCACCTGACCGGCCAGCACCCGCGACCAGAAGGTGGCTACGGGCCTGGCCCGGTAGAGGCAGGTCACCACACCCACATTCCTGTTTTGCAGGGAAGCACAGATCTGGCGCAGATAACGGGGGCCGACGGAAATGTCCGCGTCGCTGATCACCAGGGTGTCGTAACGACAGGCGGCGAGGATGCCCGCCAGATTATTGACCTTGGGATTGCTGCCGATACGCGTTTCCGTACATACCCAGCGCAACGCTAGGGCCGGGAATTCGGCCTGCAGCCGCTGCACCACGGCGACGGCCGGATCATCGGGGTGCTGCACGCCAAAAACCATTTCAAATGCCGGGTAGTCCTGCACGCAAAAACTGCGCAGGGCGGCGTAGAGATCACCCTCATCCCCATGCAGGGGCTTGAGCACACTGACACCGGACCCGTCGCACAGGATATCTCCGCTGACGGCCGCGTCGCGCTCCCGCAAGACCGGATGCCAGCGCGCGATCGCCCGAAGCGTCAACAGCAGATAGACCACGGCGGCCAGGGAAAGCAGCGCCGCAGGGCCGCCTATCCACCAGCACATAAGGCCTCCGCGGCGGCAACCGCCAGACGGCGGGCCAGCAGACTACAGATAGTGATGCTCAGCAAACCATCGTACCGCGTCCCGCAAGGCCTCCTCCGCAGGACGATGGGTGTAATGCAGTACCCGCTCCGCCTTGGCAGACGAAAAATACATCTTGTGGGCGGCCATGCGCAGCTCGTCCACCGTTACCAGCGGCGTCCCCCTGCCCCGCAGGCGCACCACCTGCTCCGCCCCCCAGGCCAGGGGATAGAGCAGGCGGCGGGGGATACGCAGCCACGGCGAACGATGCCCGGTCAGACCGGCAATACGGGTGAGAATCGCCGCCAAGGGGAGGTTGTCGCCACCAAGAATATAGCGTTCCCCGACCTCACCATCCGTAAAGGCCTGCCAGTGGCCCATGGCCACATCATCCACATGCACCACGTTCAGACCGGTATCGACATACGCCGGCATGCGGCCCGCCGCAGCATCGCGCACCATCCGCCCGGTGGGGGTGGGCTTGCGATCCGCCGGACCTATGGGCGTCGACGGATTGACGATGACGATGGGCGCACCTTCCTCCCGGCAAAGGGCCCGCAGAGCCTCCTCGGCGAGATAT
>DAIAVG010000339.1 GCA_027445725.1 Acidithiobacillus sp. | reverse complement strand
CGGCATTCATCAGAATGAATGCCCGCGCATCTATGGGAGGCAGGCCGCTGGTTCCGGCCTGGGCAGGTGGCATACAACACAGCAGCATTGTAGCGCACAAAAGCACGTAGGGGAGCCACAAGTGCATCGGCGGCAGGCGTTTCGCGGTGGTGCGTCCGGATGATGTGTCAGGTGCAGAAATGGAGGCCAGCATGGGAATAACACCTCACCGCTCGTCTGTATCAGGTTCAAGTAATTTCTCAGGATGCTTTGATAGTAGTCTATTTTTTTATGGTTGCCTACAGGGTAGTATTCTGTATAGGGATATCGTTCGCAACCTTTTTATGGAAGCTCGTCCGCAAAGGATATAGACTGGTCGGTATGTTGACGCACGCTTCCCTCTCCTACGCCACGCTGATCCAAAATCCATTGCTCTGGGCCATCGCCGGGGTGATTATTCTGGTCGCCTTTTATGTCCGCGCAGTGATCGGCTTTGGCTCCGGGTTGATTTCGGTGGCTTTGCTGACACTTATTTTCCCCATCAAAGAAGTAGTACCCGTGGTGCTGCTGCTGGACCTGCTCGGTTCCGTGCTGCTGGGAGCCTATGACTTCCGGGAAATGCGCTGGCCGGAGTTGCGCTGGCTGATTCCCGGCAGCGTGATTGGGCTGGCCATCGGCTCCTTTATTCTCGCGGATACCAATGCCCAAAATCTCACCCGTTTTCTCGGCGTGTTCATTCTCGCCTACGTGGTCTACGCGCTGGTAATGAAGCCTGAGCGACTACCCCAGGTCGCATTGCCCTGGGGAATGCCGCTGGGCATGTTCGGTGGCGTGGTGGGCAGTTTGTATGGCGGTGGGGGTCCACCCATTGTCGCCTATCTGCAAATGCGTCATCTCGACAAACGCGCCTTCCGCGCCACGTTTCAGGGCATTGCCCTCACTGACAATATTCTACGGGCCTTTATGTACATAGCGCTGGCCCTGCTGACCTGGCAACTGATGGTGGGTTTCCTCATGCTGATTCCACCGGTGCTGCTCGGTCTGTGGACAGGTAATCGCTTGCATATGCGCATCAATCAAAGAGCTTTTCTCATGGGGACCCTCGCGGTACTCGCGGTGGTCGGTTTGAAATATCTCATCTGAACGAGGGCGTGTGACATGGCTTTACGCAACATGGATGAACTTCGGCAGCAGGTTCAGGGTGCATTATCCCTGAACATCGCCTTCATTGGCGTCGTCAACGGGCTTTTTAGCTCCCTCCATACTCTGGGCAACGCGGACAGCGCTGCGCTGGCGTCCGCTGCCGGGATGGATACCGGCTATGTGCTGCGCTGGTGTGATGCCGCCTATGCCTTTGGCTGGCTGGAGCTGACCGATAATGAGCAATGGCGGTTGAGTGAGGATGGCGACAGTATGCGCCCGGAAGCTGAAAACAGCCGCATAGGCGTGGCGGTGGGTGCCGTGCTTTCTGCACACATGGCGGAGCGGGCGGCGGGTCTCATGCGCACGGGTGAGCGTCCCGGCGAAAAGGTGCTGGCTGAGCGTGAAACTATTCTGCCCTGGTTCGGGCCGATGCTGGAGAACAATTTTCGCAAGACGTTCGAGGAGAAAATCTGCCCGGTGGTCCCCATCTTTGCCGAAGTCGATGCACGCGGCGGACTGGCGGTTGATCTGGGCTGCGGCAATGGCTGGTATTTGCGGGCACTTGCCGCACGCT